>JAGWTZ010000042.1 GCA_028868695.1 Alphaproteobacteria bacterium
CAACGCTCGGCCTTCCCCTCTTGGTGCCGATGCGTGCATCGGTGCTGATTTCAACAAGCAGGCCCTCGGTCAGAAGCTGGGTTGTGATCGAAGTGATGGTGGCCAGAGACAGGCCTGTGCGGCGGCCCAATTCAATGCGCGGCGCACGCCCGGCAAAGCGCAAGGCTTCGAGCACAAGATGCCGGTTCTGGCGGCGCACCAATTCGCTGTCGGCCTTGCTGGCCATGTTTTTTGGCTTCTCCCAAAATGAGGTTGACTCATTCTCGCCATCCATGCAAGATTATTTCGACTATCGAAATAAATTGTCTGACAAATGCAAAGTTTGGAGGCGTTTACGTCGAGCAGGGATTTGCCGCGAAGGCTCAGAAGGCAAGCGCGGCAAAAAAGGTTTGCCCGCCGCAATGAGGCGGCAGGCAAGTCTGTTTTGGGTATCAAAGGAGGAAGATCCAAATGAAGAATATTCTGAAAGCCGTTCTTGCTGGCGCCATGCTGGCCACCGCCATGGGCGGCACCGCCGCCATGGCCAAGGGCAAGACCATTGCCGTGTCGTGGAAGACCTTCCAGGAAGAACGCTGGAAAGGCGATGAAGCCACCATCAAGGCTGCTGTGGAAGCTGCTGGCGACAAGTACATCAGCGCTGACGCTCAGGGCTCGGCCCAGAAGCAGGCTGCCGACATCGAAGGCCTGATCGCCCAGAAGCCGGACGTGATCATGGTTGTGGCCTTCGACTCGGACGCCATCCTGCCTTCGATCAAGAAGATCTCTGATGCTGGCATCAAGTCGATTGCCTATGACGTGCAGTTCGAAGATCCGAACGCCCTCTACATCACGTTTGACAACGTTGGCGTGGGCCGCATCATGGCCAAGGAAATCCTGAAGGCGAAGCCTGAAGGCAACTACGCCTTCATCAAGGGCGACAAGGGTGACCCGAACGCCACCTTCCTGTTCCAGGGCCAGATGGAAGTTCTCAAGGCCGCCATGGATGCTGGCAAGATCAAGAACGTCTGCGAAACCTTCACCGATGGCTGGAAGCCGGACAATGCCCAGAAGAACATGGAGCAGTGCCTGACCTCGACCAAGAACAAGGTTGACGCTGTTCTGTCTGAAAATGACGGCATGGCCTCTGGCGTTGTCGCTGCTCTGAAGGCCCAGGGTCTTGCTGGCCAGGTTCCGGTTTCGGGCCAGGACGGTGACCTCGCCGCCATCAACCGTGTGGCCCTCGGCACGCAGACCGTATCTGTCTGGAAGGACACTGCCCAGCTCGGCAAGGCCGCGGCTGATGCCGCTGTCGCCATGGCTGAAGGCACTGCCATTGACAAGCTCCCGGGCGTCGCCAAGTTCAACGGCGGCAAGAAGAAGGTGGAAATGAACTCCATCCTCCTCGCCCCGACGCCGATCACCAAGGCCAACATTGGCGATGCGATCAAGGCTGGTCACATCACCAAGGATCAGGCTTGCGCCGGCGTGAAGGATGGCGTGGACGCTTGCAAGTAGTCACTTGCTGAACTGACACCACAACTGCGCCATCCTTGCCATAGGGTGGCGCAGTTTTTACAGTGACCTGAATTCTACAATAGAGCCGGAAACGGCCGCGAGACATTTGGAGAGGCAACTGTGTCCATACCCTCAGCTTCAAGCCAGAATCCTGCCCTCGACAACGAAGGCGCCGTGAAGCGGTTTTTCCGTGCCACGGAAATTGACACGCGCATGCTGGGCATGATCGCGGCTCTCGTTCTCATATGGTGCATCTTCGACGTTTGGAGCGGATTGCATCTCCACAACAATCTCGTCGGTGAATGGTTCCAGGGCGTCATTTCCGGCAGTGACGGGTTGTTGGGCGGAACCTTCCTGACACCGCGCAACATTTGGACCCTGCTGGTGCAGACGTCCTCGATCGCGGTGATGGCATCAGGCATGGTTCTGCTGATCGTCATGCGCCAGCTGGACTTGTCGGTTGGCTCGATGCTCAGCCTTGTGGCGGTCGCAAGCGGCGTTCTTCAAGTCTACCAGCTCGGGCCGTCTCTGGGCGTCGGTCATCCTGCCATTTGGCTCCTGGCGATTGCTCTTTGTCTTGTGCTCGGAACAGGTATCGGCGCCGTCAACGGTACGCTGACAGCCTATGCAAAAATCCCGGCCTTCATTGTTACGCTCGGTGGCTTGATTGCCTACAAGGGCATAGCTTTCTATTTGGCTTCGGGCGAAACCGTGGCGCCGATGGACCAGCGATTTGAAGTGTTCGGCGGCGGCGTGCAGCAAAGCTGGCTTGGACCGTTCTGGAGCTGGATGCTCGGACTGTTGGTCTGCGCAGGCATCATTTTCGCCATTGTGAACGGCCGCCGGCAGCGCAGACGCTTCAACTTTCCACTGCGCCCGGTGTGGGCGGAGGTGTTCCTTGGCTTGATGGGCAGCGCCATTGTGCTGGGCCTCACCAACGTGATGAACTCTTATCCTTGGCCCTATAACCTGATCGCGAATTACGCCAAGGACCACAATGTCACCATTCCGCCTGGCGTGGAAAATCGTGATGGCAACGCCATCTGCATGGCGGGCGACCAGATCGTTCACTGCACCAATGGCCTGATCTATTACACGGGCTATTCGCTGCCTGTGCTGGTGGCGCTGGGTGTTGGGATTGTCATGTCATTCATCGCCGCGCGCACATCCTTCGGCCGTTATATCTATGCAACGGGTGGCAATCCTGAAGCAGCTGAACTCTCCGGCATCAACACCAAGTGGCTGACGGTGAAGGTGTTCGCCTTGATGGGCCTGCTGGTTGGCATCTCGTCAGTCATTTCATCGGCTCGCCTCAATGCCGCAACCAATGCGCTGGGCGCGTCAAACGAGCTTTATGTCATCGCCGCCACCGTGATTGGTGGCACGTCGCTCGCAGGTGGTGTTGGCACCATCTATGGCGCCATGCTGGGCGCGCTGGTGATGCAATCAATCATCTCTGGCATGTCACTGCTGAACCTGCCGGCGGCCTACCAGGATATCGTGGTCGGTGGCGTGCTGGTGCTGGCCGTTTGGCTTGACCAGATCTATTCGCGCCGCGTGAAATAAGAGGGGAGCAACATGGCAAAATCAGTGAAGAAATCTCCCGTGAAGAAGCCGGTGGCCCGCAAAGCGGCAAAGCCGGCGGTGATTGAAACCCATGAGTCACCTGCCGTGGTGAAGGGGGCGGAGCCGCATGCGCCGACCAAGGCCAATGGCACGCCGCTGGTGGAGATGAAGGATATCTCGATCGCCTTCGGCGGCATCAAGGCCGTGGATCACGCCTCGATTGACCTCTACCCCGGCGAGGTGGTGGGCCTGCTCGGCCACAATGGTGCGGGCAAGTCGACGCTCATCAAGATCCTGTCTGGCGCCTACAAGCGTGACCACGGGCAGATTTTCGTGAATGGCCAGGAAGTCACAATTGCGAACCCGCGCGATGCCAAGGCGCAGGGCATCGAGACCATTTACCAGACGTTGGCCTTGGCCGACAATGTGGACGCCGCCGCCAACCTCTATCTCGGCCGCGAGCTCAAGACGCCGCTGGGCACGCTCGATGACGTGGCCATGGAAGCCGAAACCCGCAAGGTGATGCACCGCCTGAACCCCAACTTCCGCCGCTTCAAGGAGCCAGTGTCGAAGCTGTCCGGCGGCCAGCGGCAATCGGTTGCCATCGCCCGTGCCATCCACTTCAACGCCCGCATCCTGATCATGGATGAGCCTACAGCGGCCCTCGGCCCGCAGGAGACTGCCCAGGTGGGCGAGCTCATCAAGCAGCTTAAGGCGGAAGGCCTTGGCATTTTCCTGATCAGCCATGACCTTCATGACGTGTTTGATTTGTCGGACCGCCTCGTGGTGATGAAGAACGGCAAGGTGGTTGGCACGGCGCGCACCAGCGATGTGACGCATGATGATGTGCTGGGCATGATCATTGCCGGCAAGTGCCCCAAGGGCGCCATTCCGGGCCCAGGCGCCATGAAGCAGGTGGCTTGAACCAAACACTGGGGCAAAGTTCTGCCGGGTGCCATGGATGCCGTGATCCCGGCAGGTGAGATGAGAATATCGCCGCCTTATGGCGCGGTGCAGCAGTGGAGTGAGTGCGCAATGAAACGTGTTTTCGCCTTGGCCTTGCTTCTGCCGATGCTGTTCGTTGCGCCGGCTTCGGCTTCTAGCCTTGCCCAGGAGCAGGTTCTTTCAAGCTGGTATCACCTGATCCTCCGGCTCGTGCGTCACACTGCAACCTATTCGCCACCCCTCGCCTCGCGCAACTTTGCCTATCTGGGGGTGACCTCCTATGAAGCCGTGGCATCAGGGGATGACCATTTGCAAAGCCTTGCGGGCCAGTTGCACGGGTTGAAGCCCCTGCCGCCGCGGCAGGCTGGCAAGGCCTATGATGAATCCGTTGTCCTGAATGCGGCCATGGCCGCGGCGATGGTGGATTTCTTTGGCAACACGGGCCCCTCGGGCCAGAACGCCTTGCGCGCCGAAACTGCCAAGATGTCCCATGATGTGGCCCAGGGTCTGGCGCCAGACGTGGTCGGCCGCTCTGAAGCCTATGGCAAGGCGCTGGCCGCGCAAATCTTCACGTGGTCGAAGAGTGATGGCGGCGCCACCATTGTCAACATGGGCTTTCCGCTCAAATACAAGCTGACGCCGGGCCCCGCTCATTGGGTTCCCACCAACCAGCAAGGCATCCAGCAGGTTCCGCTGCTGCCGGAGTGGCAGAAGAACCGCACCTTCGCGCTTCCCGCCGCGGCAACCTGCGACTTGCCGCCGCCGCCGGAATACAGCGAGGACAAGTCCTCCGAGTTCTACAAGCAGGCGCTGGAAGTGCATGATGTGAAAAACAGCGCCACGCCTGAACAGAAGGCGATTGCCCGCTTCTGGTCTGATGATCCCATGCTGTCACCAACCCCTCCGGGCCACTGGGTGTCGATCGTCATGCAAATTGCCGAGCATGACCATCTTCCCGCCGCCAAGACGGCCGATGCCTTGGCGCGTGTCGGCGTGGCCGTCGCTGATGCCTTCATTGGCTGCTGGCAAACCAAATTTGAATATGACCTCGTGCGTCCTGTCACCTACATCAAGCGCGTCATTGATCCGAAATGGGAGACGTTGCTGATCACCCCGCCGTTCCCGGAATATGCGTCTGGCCATTCGGTACAATCCGCCGCCGCGGCAGCGGTTCTTTCAACTTTGCTGGGCGATCACTATGCCTTTGATGATGCAACACACGTGCAAGACGGCATTCCCGCACGGCATTTTGAAAGCTTTGAGGCGGCCGCAGCCGAAGCGGGAATTTCACGCATGTATGGCGGCATCCATTACCGCGCCGCGATTGAGCGGGGGCTGCAGCAGGGCCGCTGCATCGGCGCTTATGCCGCCGCCTTGAAGACCGTGAAATGAAGAGGGCTCTCCTTCCTCTCGTTCTGGTGCTGGCCGCTGCCAGCACCGCCCATGCAGACGGCCCAACCATTCCCCGCTTTGTTGAAGACACGAAATCCTCGGGGCTGCACAGCGTCTATAAGGGCGAATGGCAATATATGGTGGGCGGCGGCGTGGCCACCTTCGACTGCAATGGCGATGGCTTTCCCGACCTTTACATTGCCGGTGGCGAAAACCCGGCCAAGCTTTATGTCAACACCTCAAAAAAAGGCGGCCCGCTGAAATTTGCCGAAGCCAAATCCGGCGCGGAGTTGAAGCAAGTGACTGGCGCCTACCCCGTCGATATTGATGGCGACGGCATCATGGATCTGGTGGTGCTGCGCGTTGGCCAGAGCAAGATTTTCCGTGGCCTCGGCCACTGCAAGTTCGAAGATGTGACCGCGAAATGGAATGTTGATGGCGGTGATGCCTGGGCCACAGCTTTTTCCGCGACATGGGAGAAAGGCAACCGCTGGCCCACCTTGGCCTTTGGAACTTATATCGACCGCGCCTTTGAAAATGAGCCCTGGGGCCATTGCACAGATAATTGGCTGCTGCGCCCCAATGAAGGCCAAGCCGGCTTTGGCCCGCGCATCGCGCTGAAGCCATCTTATTGCGCCCTCTCGATGCTATTCACAGATTGGAACCGCTCGGGCACGCCCTCGCTTCGCGTGGCCAATGACCGCGAATATTATGAGGGCGGCCAGGAACAGCTGTGGAAAGTGAACCCGGGCGAGGCGCCCCGGCTTTACACGGCGGACGAAGGTTGGAAATTCCAGCGTTTCTGGGGCATGGGCATTGCGGCCGCTGACCTCACGGGCAATGGCTATAACGCCTACTTCACGACTTCGATGGCCGACCAGCGCTTGCAATTCCTCAGCGATGGGCCGCAGAAGCCCAGTTTCAAGGATGCACCCTTCACCATGGGCACGTCTGCCCACCGGCCCTTCACCGGCGGAGACCAGCGCCCCTCCACAGGCTGGCATGCCCAGTTTGAAGACGTGAACAATGACGGATTGTGGGACTTGTTCATCGCCAAGGGCAATGTCGACAAGATGCCCGATTTTGCCCAGAAGGATCCCAGCAACTTGCTGCTGCAGCAGGCCGATGGCAGCTTTGTCGAAGGCGCTGAAAAGGCCGGCCTGATCAACTTCGGCGAAGCACGTGGCGCGGCAGTGGCGGATTTCAACCTCGATGGCAAAATGGATGTGCTCATCGTCAATCGGCATGAGAATGTGCGGTTGTGGCGCGGCGTTTCGCCCCATCTGGGCCATTGGTTGGGTTTGCGCCTGAACGGGGATGGTGCAAACCGTGATGGAATTGGCGCCTGGATTGAGCTGAAGGAAGGCGAAAAACTGGTCCGCCGGGAAATCACGGTGGGGGGCGGCCATGTTTCCGGTATCAACAGCTGGTGGCATTTTGGCCTTGGAGATCAGGCACAAGCGCAACTGCGCGTGATCTGGCCGGATGGAACGGCAGGCGATTGGCAGGATGTGAAGGCCGATGGTTTCTATTTCTTGCAGCGCGGCAAGCCGCCGGCCCCATTCATGCCCCGCTAGGGGCAAATTCAGAAATCAGAACAAACATTCTAATTTTTGTTTTCAGTAAAACATTTTTTCTGTATTGGACATTGCATCAGGCGTTGCGGCGTGGGATGAGGCTGCAATAACAATTGCAGCATTGTCGCTTGCTGCAATAGTTGTTGTGTTGGCTTTGCAAATTCAATAATTGCCGCAGCGCAGGCTTTGAAGTCTTGGGAGGTTGAGAGTGTCCACGATTCGTCTGACAATGGCGCAAGCCTTGTGCAAATATCTGATCAACCAGTTCACGCTGGTGGATGGCAAGAAAGTGCCGCTGTTTCCGGGAATTTTCGGCATTTTCGGCCACGGCAATGTCACCTGCCTGTCGGAAGCGCTCTATGAAGTGCGCGAACAGCTGCCGATGTACCGCGGCTTGAATGAGCAGTCGATGGCGCTGGCCGCCATTGGTTTTGCCAAGGCCAAGCGCCGCCGCCAGATCATGGTGGCCACCTCCTCGATCGGCCCTGGTGCCCTGAACATGGTGACGGCGGCGGGCCTGGCCCATGCCAACCGCCTGCCCATTCTCATTCTCTCCGGCGACATCTTTGTGAGCCGCAGGCCAGACCCGGTGCTGCAGCAGGTGGAGCATTATGGCAACCCGACGGTCTCGGTGAATGACGCCTTCAAGGCCGTCACCCGCTATTGGGACCGCATCGTGCACCCCGAACAGATCATCTCTTCCCTTCCGCAGGCCGTGGCCGCGATGCTGGATCCGGCCGATTGCGGCCCGGCCTTCATCGGCTTGCCGCAGGATATCCAGGAATATGCCTGTGACTATCCGGCCGCCTTCTTTGAGCCCACCATCCATGAAGTGCCGCGCCCGCGGCCCGACACCAAAAAACTGGCCCAGGCCATCGAACTCTTGAAGACCGCCAAGAAGCCGCTGATCATCTCGGGCGGCGGCGTGCGTTATTCCGGGGCTGAGGATGTGGTGGCCGCCTTTGCCGCCGAACATGGCATCCCGCTTTCAGAAACCGTGGCCGGCAAGAGCGCCGTGGTTCATGATCATGCCGCCAATGTCGGCCCAATCGGCATCATCGGCTCGGCCTCCGCCAACGAAATGGCTGGTGAGGCGGATGTGATCCTCGCCATCGGCACAAGGCTGCAGGACTTCACCACCGGCTCCTGGACGGTGTTTGACCACAAGGCCAAGTTCATCTCCATCAATGCCGCAAGGTGGGATGCCACCAAGCACCGCGCCCTCAGCGTGGTGGGCGATGCCAAGGCCACGATGGAAGAGCTTTCCGCCGCCATGAAGGGCTACAAGGCCCCCGCTTCATGGACCAAGAAGGGCCAGGATGAATTTGCCGCCTGGAACAAGAGCCTCGACGGCTGGCAGAAGCCCACCAATGACCCCATCCCCACCTATGGCCAGGTGGTGGGTGTGGTGAACCGCAAGGCGGGGACGCGCGACTACATGATCACCGCCGCCGGCGGCCTGCCGGGCGAGACCATGAAGAACTGGCGCGTCAAGTCGCCCCACAGCTTTGACTGCGAGTTCGGCTTCTCCTGCATGGGCTATGAAATCGCCGGTGGCTGGGGTGCCGCAATGGCCGATTCCACCCGCGAGACCTTCGTCATGGTGGGCGACGGCAGCTACATGATGATGAACTCGGACATCTACAACTCCGTGCTCTTCGGCCACAAGCTGATCGTCATCGTCTGCGACAATGGCGGCTATGCGGTCATCAACCGGCTGCAGAACTTCAAGGGCGGGGCCTCCTACAACAACCTGGTCAAGGACTCGCTGGCCAAGAACCCCTTCCCGGTGGACTTCATCAAGCATGCCGAGAGCATGGGCGCTTATGGCCGCAAGGTGGAAAGCCTCGCAGAGCTTGAAACCGCCATTGACTGGGCCAAGGGCAATGACAAGACCACGGTGATCTCCATCGTCTCGGACGCCTTTGTCTGGACGCCGGGCGACGCGCTGTGGGAAGTGGGCGTCCCCCAGGTCTCCAACCGCAAGGAAGTCAACGAAGCCCGCAAATACCAGGATGACGTCCGCTCCAAGCAGCGCGTCGGCGTCTGATTCACATTCGGAGAAGCAAATGTTGAAAGCCAAACTCGGCATGTCGCCCATCGCCTGGTGGAACGACGATCTGGTTGAACTCAGCGATGATGTGTCGCTGGAAGAGTGCCTGCGTCAGTCGCGCTCCGCTGGTTTTACCGGCATGGAGAAGGGCCGCCGTTTCCCGGAAAACCCGAAGGAAATGCTGCCCATTCTCAAGAAGGCGGATGTCACGCTCTGCGGCGGCTGGTTTTCCGGCACCATCGTCAATGACGACATGTCCAAGAACATGGACCGCATCGCGCCGATGATTGAGCTATTCAAGGCCGTAAATGCGCCCTGTATCGTTTATGGCGAAGTGGGCCTTTCCATTCAGGGCGACCGTTCCAAGCCTCTGGCAAGAAAGCCAGTGCTGGATGGCGACCAGATGAAGGCCTATGGCCGCCGCATGACTGAGTTTGGCGAATGGTGTGCAGAGCAGGGCATGCCCCTCGCCTATCACCACCACATGGCTGCGGTGGTGCAGTTTGAGCATGAGCTCGACAGCTTCATGAACCATTCCGGCCCCGGCATTCCGCTGCTGCTCGATGCTGGCCATCTGGCCTTCGCCAAGGGCGACGTGATGCGCGCCATTGACCGTCACCACAAGCGCATCAGCCATGTGCATGTGAAGGACGTGCGCCAAGCCGTGCTCGACAAGTTGGATTGGAACACGCAAAGCTTCCTCGATGCCGTAGCCTTGGGTGCCTTTACTGTGCCTGGCGATGGCTCGCTCGATTTCGGCGCCATCGTCAAGAAATTCGCAGGCTATGGCTATGAAGGCTGGTTCGTGGTCGAGGCCGAGCAGGATCCCAAGAAGAACCCGCCGCTGAAGATGGCGCAGGTCGGCCACAAGGAGCTCATGCGCGTGATGACCGCCGCAGGCTATACCGTGGAAACCCAAGGCTTCCCGAATGTCTAAATCCCATCTCAACATCGGCATCATCGGCACGGGCTTCATGGGCAAGGCCCATGCCTTTGCCTATCGCTCGGCACTTGCCGCTTTCCCGGATATTCCGGTGCCGGTGATGAAGATGATTGCCGATGTGAACGCGGAATCTGCCGCCAAGGCCGCGCATCAATACGGCTTCGAAAAGTCTTCCGGCAATTGGCGTGATCTTGTCAACGATCCGGCCATTGATGTCGTCTCCATCACAACGCCCAACACGCTGCACAAGGAAATGGCGCTGGCCGCCATCGCCGCCGGCAAGCACGTGCATTGTGAAAAGCCGTTGTCGCCCACCTTGTCGGATTCGGAAGACATGGTGAAAGCGGCCGCCGCCAAGGGGGTCATCACCCAGGTGGGCTTCAACTACATCAAGAACCCCATGCTCAAGATGGCCCGCGAGATGATTGCGGCGGGCGAGTTGGGCGAAATCACCGGATTCCGCGGCATTCATGCCGAAGACTACATGCATGATCCCGCCAGCCCCTGGACATGGCGCATCGACCCATCAGGCGGCCCGGGCGTCATTGCCGACTTGGGCAGCCACATCATTGGCATGGCGCGCTTCCTCCTTGGGCCGATTGCATCCGTGAACGCCGACGTCGAGACTGTCATCAGGCAGCGCCCCGCCGACAAGGGTTCCTCTGAAACCAAGCCGGTTCTTGTCGATGACATCGCCCGCCTGCTGGTGCGCTTTGAAAAAGGCTTTGGCGGCACCATCGAGGCCAACTGGGTGAAAACCGGCCGCCAGATGCAGCTTGGTTTTGAGGTGGAAGGAACCAAGGGTTCACTGGCCTTCACACAAGAGCGCCTGAACGAATTGAGTTTCTACAAGGCTGGCGGCAACCCGCGCGAAAAAGGTTTCACCACCATTGAATCTGGCCCGCAACACCCACCCTATGGCGGCTTCTGCGTGGCAGGCGGACACCAGCTTGGCTTCAATGATCTCAAAACCATCGAAATGGCGGAATTCCTGGGCGGCATCGCCTCTGGCCGTGCGGCTGGCCCGGATTTCAAGGAAGCCTTCGAGATCCAGAAAGTGGTTGAAGCCGCCATTGCTTCATCAAGGCAAGGCGCTGCGCGCGTCAGGATCTGAGTTTCCGGCCCTTCACCCATTTGACCCGTGGCACAAGCAGGCTTAAATGCCTGTGCTTGGGCCAAATCAGACGGGGGCATAGATGTTTGGTGGGTTGGAAGTCTTTGCGCTGTGATTGATCTTCACAGCCACATTCTGCCGGGGGTTGATGACGGCGCGCGCGATGTCGAAACATCGCTTGAGATGGCGCGCATGGCCGTGGCCGATGGCATCCGCGTCATGGCCTGCACGCCCCACTTCATGCCGGGCCTCTATGACAACACCGCTCCTGATATCTTTGCCCGCGTGCAAAGGCTGCAGGCGGACTTGGATGGTGCTGCAATCCCTCTCTTCCTGGTCACCGGTTGCGATGCGCACATCCGCGTGGATTTTCTTGAGGGTTTGCGCAACAACCAGATTCTGCGCCTCAATGACAGCCGTTATGTCTTGTTTGAGCCGCCGCACAACATTGTGCCGCAGCGGATGGAAGACCTGCTTTTCAATCTTGTCACTTCCGGTTTCGTGCCAATTCTCACCCATCCCGAACGCCTGAAGTGGATCGAAAGCAACTTCGCGCTCATTGAAAGTCTCTTTAACCAAGGCGTGTGGATGCAGATCACGGCCGGTTCTCTCACCGGGCGTTTCGGCAAGCGCCCGAAATATTGGGCGGATCGCATGCTGGCCGAAGGCATGGTGCATATCCTTGCCACTGATGCGCACAACACCCGCTCCCGCCCGCCACTATTAAGCGAAGCCAGGCAGGTGGCCGCTGCCGCTCTGGGGTTGGACGAAGCAGAAAACCTTGTGCTACGACGGCCTGCGCTGGTTCTGGACAACGAACCGGCCGCAAAGGCGCCGCCGCCGTTGAAAGCCACTGTGGCCAAGCCTTTTGGCTCGGTTTTCACGCGGATGTTCCAGTGGGGGAAAGCAAGATGAAATTCGGAACTGGGCTGGCGAGGGCGATGGTTCTGCTGGTTTTTGCGGCCGTGTTGCAGGCCTGCACGGCAGGAAGCAACTCGTTTGGCGACAGCGGCACCAAGCAAATGAACCAGGGTGAATTTGCACAGGTTGCCCAGCCCAAGCCGGTTGCCGCGCTCAATCAATCAGCTGCCGCCAGTGTCGACAAGATTTTCGCCAAGGCCTCCGGCCCCGGCAGCAATCCACAAGACTACAAAATCGGCGCGCTTGATGTTCTCGATATTTCTGTGTTGGGTGTGCAGGATTTGAACCGGTCGGTGCAGGTCAACAGCGGCGGCACCATCACGCTGCCGCTCATCCGGCAGGTGCAGGCGGCCGGGCGCACCCAGGCCGAAATGGAGCGCGACATTGCCGCCCGCCTCTCCCAAACTTACCTGCAAAACCCGCAAGTGACGGTGGCGGTGAAGGAATACAACAGCCAGCGCATCACCGTTGACGGCGCTGTGCAAAAGCCTGGCATTTTCTCCAAGCAGGGAGACATGTCCCTGCTGCAGGCCATCGCCCAGGCCCAGGGCCTGACGAACTATGCTGATCCGACCGGCATCCTGGTCTTCCGCATGGTGAACAACAAGCGCATGGCAGCACGATTCGACATCCGCCAAGTGCGCAGCGGCAAGCAGCCAGACCCCATGCTTCTTGCTGGCGACATCGTGATGGTCGATGAGAATTCAACCAAAACCACGTTGCGCGACATCAGTGCAGCCATGCCGCTCACGGGCCTGTTCTCGGTGGTGCCCTTGCTGTAAACAGGGGCCATCATGCCGTCATCTGCCGTTTCAATCACCCCAATCATCCTGTGTGGTGGCTTTGGCCAAAGGCTCTGGCCCCTGTCGCGGGAGGATTTCCCCAAACAGTTCCTAAAATTGGGTGAAGGCAACTCGCTGTTTCAATCCACGGTGGCGCGCATGCAGGGCCAGCGGCCCGGCAAGTTCGTCTTTGAAACCCCAATCATTGCCACCAGCGCCGAACACCGCTTCCTGGTGGCGGAGCAGTTGCTGGCGATCAACGCCAAGGCGGATATCTTGCTGGAGCCTGTGCGGCGCGATTCTGCCGCCGCCATTCTTGCCGCCGCAGCCTTCATGGTCGAGAAAAAACGCAAGGGCCTGTGCATGGTGGTGGCGTCCGATCATGCAATCCCTGATGTTTCCGATTTTCATGACCATATCGAACTGGCGCTGAAAGCCGCCAAAGACCACATCGTGCTTTTCGGCATCCAGCCGCAGGAGCCGTCGGTGGATTATGGCTACATCTCCCCCGGCGACGAGATCAAGGCGTTGGCGCCGGTTCACCGGGTAAACAAGTTTGCCGAAAAGCCCACCGCGCCAGTGGCTGAAATTTACATTGCGCGCGGCTATCTGTGGAACTCGGGCAATTTTATCTGCAGCCCGCAGGTGCTTTTGGCGGAGGCCGAATTGCTCGCCCATGAGATCGCGGTGCCAGCAAGGGCTGCCGCCAAATCGGCGCGCCAGGGTGACGATTTCTGCCATTTGGACGAAAAGCATTTCGCCCAGGCCAAGGCCTTGTCGATTGACTTTGCGGTGCTTGAGAAAACCTCCAAGGCCGTGGTGCTGCCTTCCAATTTCGCCTGGTCAGACCTGGGCACATGGAAATCGGTGCATGCCATCCTCGAGCAGGACCACGATGGCAACGCCGCCGTGGGCAAGGCGCAGTTCACACATTCCAAGAACAGCCTGGTGCTGGGCAACGGCGCGCTGGTCGCTGTTGAGGGCTTGAGCGATGTTGTGGTGACCGTGACGCCCGATGCCATCCTCGTGGCCCGGCTGGACACCAGCAACGCGATGAAAAAACTCGTCGAGAAGTTGCGCGCCCAACATCCTGCCTTGTTGCGCAAGCCTGAGGCTTGACCTGCCGAAGGCATCCGCGTGATCATCGCCAGATCAGGGGAGAAACACCATGGAATACCGCAATCTCGGCCGCTCGGGCCTCAAGGTATCGCTGCACACGCTAGGCACGATGAACTTTGCCGGCGAAGGGTTTTTCAACAGCGTCGGCAGCCTTGACCTGAAAGCGGCCACGCGGCTGGTGGATGTCGCTGTCGATCATGGCGTCAACCTCTTCGACACCTCCAACGCCTACACCCGCGGCAAATCTGAGGATGTTCTGGGCCAAATCCTCAAGGGCCGCTCGCGCGAACTTCTGGTCCAGACAAAAGTGCGTTATGGAATGGGCGAAGGGCCGAATGAGCAAGGTCTCTCACGCCATCATATCATCCGCGAATGCGAGGCCAGCCTCAAGCGCCTGCAGCGTGATTGCATCGACGTCTATCTCCTGCACCAGTGGGATGGGCTCACACCCATTGAAGAGTCCATGGAGGCGCTCAACACGCTCGTTCAAAGCGGCAAAGTGCGTTACGTCGGCTGCTCCAATTTTTCCGGCTGGCACATCATGAAAGCGATGATGGCGGCAGACCGTGGCGGCCTTGCCAAATTCGTGGCGCAGCAGATCCACTACACCATTGAGGCCAGGGAATCAGAATATGAGCTGGTGCCCATCACCCTGGACCAGGGTCTGGGCATTCAGGTGTGGAGCCCCATTGCCGGTGGTTTGCTCTCGGGCAAGTTCCGCCGGGACAAGACCCCGGAACAATCCCGCCACATCTCTGGCTGGACCGAACCGCCGATCCGCGACCAGGAGCGCTTGTGGCGCATTGTTGATGCTCTCGTTGCGGTTGGCGAGGCCCATGGCGTCTCCGCGGCGCAAGTGGCGCTGGCCTGGCTCGCCGGCAAGCCCGGTGTCGCCACCCTGGTCATTGGCGCGCGCAATGAAGCCCAGCTGAAGGATAATCTCGCCTCTGGTCAGTTGAAGCTCACGCCCGAACAGCTGCAGAAGCTGGAAGAGGTCAGCCGGATTCCACTCCTGTATCCCTACTGGCACCAGTACAACTCGGTCAGTGAGCGGCTTGGCCCAGCTGACATGTCTTTGCATGGGCCCCATATCGCTGCCCGCGCGGCAGGCAAGGGCTAGGCACTGGCCCGCCAAACAGCCGCAGACTGATTTTGACCAAAGGGTCAAAGTCATGCCATGATGGCCATTATCACTGAGGTTCGCCATGACAGCCACCGCCGCATCAAAAACCAATCTCACCATCAATTCCCAGCGCCTGTGGGATGCCTTGATGGAAACCGCCAGGTTCGGCGGAACCGCCAAGGGCGGGATCAAGCGCCTCACCGTGTCGGACGAGGACAAGAAAGTGCGGGATTGGTTCAAGGCCGAATGCGAGAAGCTGGGCTGCACGGTTGAGGTGGATGAAGTGGGTAACATGTTCGCCATCCGCCCCGGCAAGCGCAAGGATTTGGCGCCCATCGCCATGGGCTCCCACCTCGACACACAACCAACGGGCGGCAAGTTCGATGGTGTGCTCGGCGTGCTCGGTGCGCTGGAGGCAATGCGCACGCTGGTGGATTTGGGATACGAAACCAACGCGCCCATCATGATTGCCAACTGGACCAACGAGGAAGGCTCGCGCTTTGCCCCCGCAATGTTGTGTTCAGGCGTTTATGCAGGCGTGTTCACGCCGGATTTTGCCTGGTCACGCGAAGACCGTAGCGGCATTCAGCTCGGCGATGAATTGAAGCGCATCGGCTACAAAGGCCCGCACAAGGCAGGCAGCATCAAGTTCGGCGCCATGTTTGAGTTGCACATCGAACAGGGCCCCATCCTGGAAGCGGAAGGCAAAACGGTCGGCGTGGTCACCGGCGTGCAAGGCATGCGCTGGTATGAAGTGACATTGAAGGGCCAGGAAAGCCACACCGGCGCCACGCCGATGGGCCTGCGCAAGAATGCGCTGCTGGCCGCCGCCCGGATGATCAACGCCATCAACGACATTGGCTTCGCCCATCTGCCGGGCGTGGCCTCGGTTGGTCTGATCGAGAACCGGCCCAACAGCCGCAACGTGGTGCCAGGCGAGGTTTTCTTCACTGTCGATTTGCGCCATCCAGATGAGGCCGCTTTGGACAAGATGGAAAAGGAATTCCGCGCCGCGATCGCCGGAATCGCGGAGGAGGGCCGGGTGGGACTGGAGGAAAAGCGCATCTGGAATTCACCCGCCGTGAAGTTTGCGCCTGAACTCATCAAATGCGTGCGCGAAGGTGTCAAGCAGGCAGGCTTCCCCTCACGGGACATGGCCTCAGGCGCTGGCCATGATGCCGCCTACATTGCCCGCGTGGCCCCAACGACCATGATCTTCGTGCCCTGCCTCGGCGGCATTTCGCATAACGAGGAGGAGTCAACCACGCAGGAAGAATGCGCCGCTGGCGCCCAGGTGTTGCTGAACGCCGTGCTCGCCCATGACCGGAGCTTTGCGTGAACGGCGCAATCGCTGCCCGCGCCCGTGAATTGAGCCTGAAGTTCACCGCTTGGCCGTCTGTCACCGGCACGGCGGGTGAGGCCGAGTTTCCCGCGCGGATGATGCAGGAATTGCGTGGCTTTGATTCCGTCTGGCTCGCACCCGTGCCGGGCGGCACCCATCCGCGCCGGAACCTGTTCGCCTTGAAGCGTGGAAAAACGGCCGCAACCATTGTGCTCACCGGGCATTTTGACGTGGTGCCGGTGGATGACTACGGCGCATTGCCGGCCTTTGATGTTGAAGCCTTGCTCCCTGCAACCATTGCCCGTCTCAAGGCCACAGGCGAAAACCCATCTGCACTAGCGGATTTTGAGTCCGGTGATTTCCTGCCAGGCCGCGGCTTGCTGGACATGAAGGCCGGCCTCGCGGCAGGCCTGGCCGCGATCGAGGCCTACCGCGGCGAAGCCACACTGCTTTTCATTGCTGTGGCCGATGAGGAGAACCGCTCAGCGGGCGCGCGCGCCGCCGTGCCCGGCCTGCACAAGGCCGTGGCCGAACACCATCTGGCCATCAAGCTAATCATCAATCTCGATGCGATTTCCGATCAGAAGGATGGCGCCAAGGCCAAGGTGATCACCTATGGTTCGATCGGCAAGCAACTGCTCACCGCCTTCATCGTCGGCAAGGAGGCGCATGCCGGCTACCCGCAGGATGGCGTGAATGCGGCCTATATTGGTGCTGAATTGATTTCCGCCCTTGAAGGCAACGCCGCATTTGTTGAATCGAGCGGCAATGAAACAACGGCAGCACCCACCACGCTCTGCGCCAAGGATTTGAAGCAGGGCTACAATGTCACCACGCCACATGCCTTCTGGGCCTATTGGAACACCATGCAATACCGCAAATCCGGGGCTGATGTTCTGGAAGCCGCGATGCAGGCCTGTTCAAGCGCGCTGGAAAGGGTGAAGGCGCGCAGTGGCCACGCCGTGAAGCTGCTCACCTTTGCGGAATTTGCAAAATCCTTGCCATCTGGCGCGTTGGCCGAAGCTGCCGCGCAAACTGCCAGCATAGGCGATCTAGACCTTCCCGAGCTTTCCAAACGCGTGATGGAGCTGCTTTGGCAACGCTCTGGCGCGGTGGGCCCGGCAGTCATTCTGGGTTTTGGTTCCATTCCCTATTTGGCGGTGGCGCTGCGCGACATGACGCTCCGTTCACAGATCGAATCGGCGGTGAAGCCTTTCGGCATCGGCGCTCTGGATTACTTTGCGGGCATTTCAGACATGAGCTTTCTGGGCGAGGCGCGGGGTGATATCGCCACAGTGGCCACCAATACGCCGATCTGGGGAACCGGCTTTGAAATGCCGGAAGCGGCAGGCTTTCCCACCATCAACCTCGGGCCTTGGGGCAGGGACTATCACCATTGGCTGGAACGGCTGCACGCGCCCTATGCCTTTGAAACTTTGCCAAAGGCCCTGCTGGCAGTGATTGAAGCTGTGGCCAAGGCAAGCTAGAAGCCGCCCACCATTCAAGGAGAACGACTATGACAATCAAGCGTATCGGCACCGGCCCCCGCATGAGCGCCGCCGTGGTTTATGGCGGCGTGGCCCGCCTTGCCGGCTTCGTGGCCGAAAAGGCCGTCGGCAAATCGGTGAAGGAACAGACCCAGGACATTCTCGCCCAGATCGACGCCTGCCTGAAGGAATGTGGCACTGACAAGACCAAGCTGCTCAAGGCCAACATCTGGCTGACCGACATCAAAACCTTCGGCCAAATGAACGAGGCCTGGGATGCCTGGGTGTCCAAGGGGAACACCCCAGCTCGCGCTACTGTGGAATCTAAGCTGGCTGCACCCGGTCTGGATGTGGAAATCATGGTCGAAGCGGCGGTTTAAGCAAAATCGCACGTCAAATTGTCGCCATAATCACTCCTATGTTGCGCCGCAACATAGGAGTTTGTTGAATGAAGTCTGTTGCATCCGCCGCGCTCGCGGCCTTTGTTGCCTTTGCTGTCGCTGCCCCGGCGGCCCATGCCTCCACCGGTTTCGCCTCTTATTACAAGACTGGGCGCCGCACCGCGAATGGCGAACGCTTCCTTCCCATGGGCCTCACCTGTGCCCACCGCCGCCTTCCCTTTGGCACCCGCCTGAAGGTGACCAACCTGCGCAATGGCCGCTCCGTCGTCGTTCGCGTCAATGACCGTGGCCCCTTCGTACGTGGCCGCGTGCTGGATTTGAGCCTTGGCGCCGCCAAGGTGATTGGCCTCAACGCCTCTGGTGTGGCCAAGATTTCCTACATCGTCCTCAACTGAGGTGTAGGCAGGCGCCACAATCAATTCACAATTGCAACATTGTGTAAGCCAATTCGAGGCGCAACACTGCATCATCGATAGGGGACTGCGATGAGAAAATTGCTGATTGTTGGTTTGCTTGCCGCAACGGGCGCGGTGGCGCTGATCGGCCATGCGGATGCCGCTGGCCAATCGGGTTATTGTCTCACGCATCAGAATGATCCCGCCTGCAGCGGTGGGCCGCCGCCCGGACCGCCCCCGCCTCCAGGCCCGCCCCCGGGCCCCGGTCCTTTCCCGCCTGGCCCCGGCCCCTGGCCTCATCACTGGCACCCGCGTGACCGCGCCTTCTTCCAGTTCAACTTTGGTGGGCCGGATCAGGGCATGTGTTCTGATCTCGCCTGGCAACTGCGCAATGAGGGCTTCAACAATGTCCGCGCGCTCCGCTGCTCCGGCCCCACTTTCATCTATTCGGCCTGGCGCCGGGGTGAGAAGGTGAGGGTTTATATCTCTCCCATCTCCGGGCGCATCCGCAAGATCGTTCCCGCTTACTAGGCCTGTCCATTCTGCCGGCAAATCTGTTTCCGGCGAAGGGTTTCCCTTTCGCCGGAACTTGCGCTAAGGCACAGGCAAATTTCGAACGGTTTGCATGTCGGCCATCAACACCCAAAAACTGGACAGGATCATCGAACGCTTTGCCGGGGTGGAACACACCTTGTCCAGCGGGGCCACAGGCGAAGCCTTTGTGAAGGCTTCCAAGGAATATGCCGAGCTTGGGCCCAGCGCCAAGGCCGCGCAAATCCTGAAATCGGCCTATGCCGAGCGTGAAGGCCTGAATGAAATGCTGGCAGGCGGCGGTGAGCTGGCGCAAATGGCCGAAGCCGAAAAGCCGCTGCTTGAAGAGCGCATTGACAGGCTTGAGCAGGAGATGCGCATCCTGCTGCTGCCCAAGGACGCCGCCGACGAACGAAACGTCATCCTCGAAGTGCGCGCCGGAACCGGTGGCGATGAGGCCGCCATTTTCGCGGGCGACCTGTTCCGCATGTATCAGCGCTATGCCGCCTCCAAGGGCTGGAAGGTGGAGGTGATCTCCGCCAGCGACGGTGAGCATGGCGGCTACAAGGAAGTGATCGCCAACATCTTTGGCCAGGGCGCCTATGCCCACATGAAGTTTGAAAGTGGGGTTCACCGCGTGCAGCGCGTGCCCGCCACGGAAACCCAAGGCCGCATCCACACCTCCGCCGCGACGGTGGCTGTCCTGCCCGAGGCCGAGGAAGTGGACATCAAGATTGAAGACAAGGATCTGCGCATCGATGTTTACCGCTCCTCCGGCCCCGGCGGCCAGAGCGTGAACACCACCGACAGCGCGGTGCGCATCACCCATATTCCCACCGGCCTCGCTGTGGCCCAGCAGACTGAAAAATCCCAGCTCAAGAACAAGAATGCGGCCATGAAGCTTTTGCGCTCCAGGCTTTATGAAATGGAACGTGAGCGCCTTGACAAGGAACGCGCCGCCAGCCGCAAGGGCCAGGTGGGCTCGGGCGACCGTTCCGAGCGCATTCGCACCTATAACTTCCCGCAAGGACGGCTGACTGACCACCGCATCAACCTCACGCTCTACAAGCTGCCCGAAATCATCGAGGGCCCGGCGCTGGAGGAAGTGGTGCAGGCCCTCATCACCGACCATCAGGCCACGCTGCTGGCGGAGATGGACAGTGAGAATTGATGACCTGCTGAAGCAGGCCCGCCTTCAGCTTGGCGGCAAGTTCTCGGCCGCCCTTGATGCCCGCCTGCTGCTGCAGGAGGCCACCGGACTCACCCATGCCGAAATCATTGCCGCGCCGGAATTGGAATTGAACGCCGGGAGCCTGCTCAAGTTCAACGCGCTGCTCGCCCGCAGATTGCAGCATGAACCCATTTCACGTATTCTGGGTCACCGCGAATTTTATGGCCGCCGCTTTGCGATTACGCCAGATGTCCTGGACCCGCGGCCCGACACTGAAACGCTGGTCGAACTGGCCTTGCGGCATTTCCCTGGACCCGCGCGCTTTGTTGACCTGGGCACGGGCAGCGGCGCCATTGCCATCACGCTTTGTGCTGAAAACCCCAATCTCTCGGGCTTGGCCATCGATCTCTCAGCAGCTGCGCTCGCCGTTGCCGAACAGAATGCCAAGGCTTTGGGCGTGGATGTGGCGTTGCATTTCCGGCAGGGTCGGTGGTTCGAGGGACTGGAAGGGCAATTTGATCTCATCATCTCAAATCCGCCCTATATCCGGCAGGATGCGGAGCTGATGCCGGATGTCTCCGCCTTTGACCCCGCGCTGGCCCTCTTCGGCGGGGAAGACGGCCTGGAAGCCTACCGCGCCATCGCCGCCGGGGCCGCAGCCCATCTTGCGCCCGCAGGCCAGGTGATGGTCGAAATCGGCGCCGGGCAGGCGGAGGATGTGACGCTCATCTTCTCGGGCCAGGGGTTCCACCAGGTTGAGCAGGCCGCCGACCTTGCCGGCCACCCCCGCGCCTTGGCGTTTGCACGTCATTAAGGCCCTTGCAAATTAGTAATTGGAATCGGCGCAACCCTGCGCTAAAAGCGTATATCCCCAATGGCTAGGATTTGATCGCGCACCTTGTGCCGGGCATGCCGCCGATGGAACGCCCCTCTAGGCAGGCGTTTGGGCCGGGATCGTTTCAACAAGGTGTTATTTGCCGCAACTGTATTGCGAAACTCGAAATAGGCACAAGCGCACGCAGGCATCGCGCAGCGCAACCCATGAGGATGGTTTTTCACTGTGAACAATAATTTCATGCGCTCCGGCCAAAACAACAGGCAACGCAACCGTGGCAACCGCAACCGGCACCGCGGCAATAATGGCGGCGGCGGTGGCGGCAACCCGGCCAACAAGGTCTATGATTCCAACGGGCCGGATGTGAAGCTGCGCGGCACGGCGCAAACCGTGGCCGAAAAATATATGCAGCTGGGCCGCGATGCCCAGTCCTCAGGCGACAACGTGGCGGCCGAAAGCTACTACCAACACGCCGAACATTATTACCGCATCTGGGCCGCCAACCAGCCGCAGGGCGCCTCGCTCATCATGTCGCGCAAGCTGGGCGAAGAGGAATATGAAGAGGAAGGCGCCGCCCCTGAGGAAGGTGCTGAGGACGAAGCCACCGAGGGCCAGGCGCCCGAGGCTGCCGCCGAAGGTGCTGAAGCGGCCGAGCAGGCCGGGGATCAGGCCCAGCCGCAAGGCGAGGGCCAGCAGCGTCAATTCCGCAACAACCGCGATAACCGCGACAACCGGGATGGCAACCGCGAGCGTTTCCGCCCGCGTTGGCAGCGCAACCGTGAGCGTTTCCAGCAGGAAGGCAACCCGGAATCCCCCGCCAATGTGGCCGGTGCCGAACCGCATGCCCCGGTGGCCGAAGCGCCTGAGGCCGGTGGCCAGTGGGAGGCGCCAAGCTTCCTGCAGCGGCCCACGCCAGCGCCTGCCCCAGCCGCGGCACCCGAAGTCGCCGAAGGTGATGTCCAGCCAGAGGCGCCGCGCCGGCTTCGCCAGCGCCGCCCGCGTGATGTTGCCGCACCTGTGGCTGCGGACGAAGGCCAGCAAGGCGAATAAGCCTCGCCGGCCTGCCGCCAGTGCAGCTTTGCCGCAGGCGCAAGTGTGCCTGTGGCCTTGATTCCATGATGTTCCTTCCTACCTGAGGCCTAGGGTGAAAGCCGGTTGCCTTCGGGGGCTGGCTTTCAGGCCGGAAGGAGTTTCAAATGGATTTGCAGAAATACACGGAGCGGAGCCAGGGCTTCATCCAATCAGCGCAGCAATTGGCGCTGCGTGAGGGCCATCAGCGCTTTACCCCCGAACATCTCTTGAAGGTTTTGCTGGACGACGAGGAAGGCCTCGCCGCAGGCTTGATCAAGGCCGCAGGCGGCGATAGCCGCGCCGCGCTGGCGCAAACCGAAGCCGCCCTTGCCAAGATGCCAAAGGTTTCTGGCGGCGGGGCAGGGCAGGTTTACCTAGCCCCGGAAATGGCCCGCGTGTTCGACGCGGCCCAGAAGCTCGCCGAGAAGGCAGGTGATTCCTACGTGACGGCGGAGCGCCTGTTGCAGGCCTTGGCTGTCGAGCCGTCTGAAGCGCAGAAGGTGCTCAAGGCTGCTGGCGTCACTGCCCAGGCGCTCAACACTGCGATCAATGACATCCGCAAGGGCCGCACCGCGGACACGGCTTCGGCTGAGCAGGGCTATGACGCCTTGAAGAAATATGCCCGCGACCTCACGGAAGTGGCGCGCGAAGGCAAGCTGGACCCGGTGATCGGCCGCGATGATGAGATCCGCCGCGCCATTCAGGTTCTCTCCCGCCGCACCAAGAACAACCCGGTGCTGATTGGCGAGCCAGGCGTAGGCAAGACAGCCATTGCCGAAGGCCTCGCCTTGCGCATCGTCAAGGGCGATGTGCCCGAAAGCCTGAAGGACAAGAAGCTGCTGGCCCTCGACATGGGCGCCCTCATTGCCGGCGCCAAATTCCGCGGCGAATTTGAAGAGCGTTTGAAGGCCGTGCTGTCGGAAGTGACTGCGGCGGCCGGTGGCATCATCCTGTTCATCGATGAAATGCACACGCTGGTGGGCGCGGGCAAGGCCGATGGCGCCATGGATGCTTCCAACTTGCTCAAGCCCGCCCTGGCGCGGGGCGAGTTGCACTGCGTTGGCGCCACCACGCTGGATGAATACCGCAAGCACGTGGAGAAAGACCCCGCCTTGGCGCGGCGTTTCCAGCCCATCTTTGTGGAAGAGCCCACGGTCGAAGACACCATCTCCATCCTGCGCGGCATCAAGGAAAAGTATGAGCTGCACCACGGCGTGCGCATCACTGACGCCGCCATCGTGGCCGCCGCCCAGCTGTCCAACCGCTACATCGCCGACCGCTTCCTGCCGGACAAGGCCATCGACCTGATGGACGAAGCTGGCGCGCGCCTGCGCATGCAAGTGGATTCAAAGCCCGAAGAGCTCGACGAGTTGGACCGCCGCATCATGCAGCTGCAGATCGAGCGTGAGGCCTTGAAGAAGGAGACAGACTCCGCTTCCAAGGACCGGCTGGACAAGCTGCAAAAGGAGTTGGCCGAGACCGAGGAGAAATCCGCAGGCCTCACCCGCAGCTGGCAGGCCGAGAAGGAAAAGCTGGCCTCTGCCTCCAAGCTGAAAGAGCAGTTGGAGGGCGCACGCCGTGACCTTGAGATTGCCCAGCGCAAGGGCGATTTTGCCAAGGCGGGCGAGCTCGCCTATGCCACCATTCCGGCATTGGAGAAAAAGCTCAAGGAAGCCGAGGCCCAATCCGCCAACAAGATGATGGAAGAGGCGGTGACGGAAAGCCACATCGCCCAGGTCGTCTCGCGCTGGACGGGCATCCCGGTGGACAAGATGCTGGCCGGTGAGCGTGACAGGCTGCTGCAGATGGAAACCGAACTGGGCCGCCGCGTGGTGGGCCAGACGGAAGCTGTTGAAGCCGTTTCCACCGCTGTGCGCCGCGCGCGCGCCGGGCTGCAAGACCCGAACCGCCCAATCGGTTCCTTCCTGTTCCTCGGCCCCACTGGCGTGGGCAAGACCGAATTGACCAAAGCGCTCGCCGCCTATTTGTTCGACGATGAGCACGCCATGGTGCGCCTCGACATGTCGGAATACATGGAGAAGCACTCGGTGAGCCGCCTCATCGGCGCGCCTCCGGGCTATGTCGGCTATGATGAAGGTGGCGCGCTCACCGAAGCCGTGCGCCGCCGGCCTTATCAGGTCGTGCTCTTCGACGAGGTGGAAAAAGCACATCCGGACGTGTTCAACGTTCTCCTGCAGGTGCTGGATGACGGCCGCCTCACTGACGGTCAGGGCCGCACGGTGGACTTCAAGAACACGCTGATCATCATGACCTCGAACCTAGGTTCCGAATTCCTCGTGGCCTTGGGCGAGCATCAGGATGTCGATGAAGTGCGCGACCAGGTGATGGGTGTGGTGAAGGCCGCCTTCCGGCCGGAGTTCCTGAACCGGTTGGACGACATCATCCTCTTCCACCGCCTGAAGCGCTCCAACATGAACGCCATCGTCGATATCCAGATCACCAGGCTCAAGAAGCTGCTGGCTGACCGCAAGATCGAGATTGATCTGAGCGATGCCGCCCGCAACGAGCTGGCCGACAAGGGCTATGACCCGGCTTATGGAGCGCGCCCCCTGAAGCGCGTGATCCAGAAGCAGGTGCAGGACCCGCTGGCCGAGGAGATCCTCGGCGGCGTGATCCGCGATGGCGACACCGTGAAAGTGGACGTGAAGGACGGCGCATTGACCTTCAACGGCAAAGTGCCCGGCAGCTTGGCGCCAAAGGCACCGGCGCCAAAGACGGTGCATTAATGCGATAGCCCGATGATCATCAGGCCGTAACCGCAGAGTGCGATATTGACGAGGGTGAAGTAGAGGTGTGGCTGCCGCTCTTCACCCTCGAACAGCATGAAGTTGTGAAACAGCGACGTGGCGCAAATGAGAAACAGGATCAGCAGCGCTGCGCCCCAGGCGGGATAAATCCCAAACATTACGGATACCCCACCCAACAGCTGGCTGGCAAATCCCAATGCAGTCACCGGTGACGCAAGTTTCCAGCCATAATTGGTGTCCGGCATTTTGCGTTCGCCAAAGTGAAGGAAATTGCGGATGCCCGCGATCACGAAAAACAGGCCAAAGATGACCCGGCCAGTGAGAATGAGAAATGCTGCTGTTGCCATGATGTCCCCTGAATGCCCCTGAGCTAGCTGATTGGGGTGGGCTGCGAAAGTGGAATTCACCGTTCACCCTCTGTTGGGCTTGCACCGCCTAGATCATGCATTGAACACGGCAAAGGGCCGGAGCAGGCCCAATGGGCTGGCTCCGGCATGAATTTTTCTTAAGACAATTCCCCTCCCAGCGGGCGCGCGGCGCACATATGATCCCGCCATGCGCGTTCATGCCGTTCTTTCCGCCCAAGCCTATCAATCGTTCCGCGTGCCGCTTGATGAGGTGATGCAGCTGGGGCCAGCGCAAGATGCCGCGCTGGAAGAGTTGCAAAATCCCGGCTGGGCCTTGCACGAGTTTGATTTCGCCAAGGGCGAGGCAGTGTTTCTTGATGTCGGCGCGCAGTGCAACCTGTTCGAGGCCGGATTTGCCTATCAAAAAATGATGCGCAGCGCCAGGCGCGCCGCCTTCCTGCCCTTTGACCAATTCCTCGCATTTGCAGCGGCCATGCCCGCGCCATCAAGGCTCATCCATCTGTTCAACATGGGCCATTGCGGCTCCACGCTGCTGCATCAGGTGTTCAACGCCAGTGGTGCCGTTTGGAGCCTATCGGAACCCAAGTTCGCCGCCGATTTGGGCATCAACCGTGCTGGCCTTTCCGGGGCCCGCCGCAAGGCCATGGCGCAGGCGGGCCTTGCCTGGCTGGCGCGTTTGCCTTTTGCGGGGGAACGCCCGGCGATGGTGCTCAAGCATTTCAGCCACGGCATCAAGCTGATGCTGGAATGGGCGGCGGCCTCGCCTTCGGGCACGGTCAACCTTTTCATGTACCGGGATGCCGCAAGCTGGTGCAATTCGCGATTTGGCTTTGCCCAACGCCGCGGCTTTCCCACGGTGATGACGCCGGAGATCCGCCGCGCCCGCTGGTTTGGCATGTCGGCGGGAATGCCTGAATCAGTGCTCGAGGGCATTGTGGACATGGAGGCGGCAGAGCTGCGCTTTGATGACCTCGCGGCCATGTGCTGGGCGCTGTTCGTGCAGGATTATCAGTCTGCGGTCCAAGCAGGCTTGAACCTGCTCCCCTTCAGCTATGCGGACTTGCGTGACAACCGCGAGGCCACCTTGCGCCGCATCTTCGCTGCCTGCGGCCTGCCGGAAGATTCCGTTGGCCCGGCCTTGCAAGCCTTCAACAAGGATTCGCATGAGGGCGAATCAACCGCGCATGACAAGCCCGTGGCCAAGTTGCCGCCTGATTCGTCCGGCCGCATCGCCTCGATTCTTTCGCATCCCCGCCTGAAGCTGGATGGCAATGCCCGGCTCTAGTTTATGATATTGGCGCGCGGCGGCTTCTGCAAAATTTGAAATGCCTGCTGACTTTGGCGTGACAACCTTGCCCATTGGTGCGAATCTGCCTGCAGCATCCGCAACACCACAAGGCATCCATGCCAACGCCCTTTATCAAGCTGGATTTTGATGGCCACCGCCTTGGCCCCGGCAAGGCCGAACTGATGGAGCATATCAAGGCCACCGGTTCCATTTCCCAGGCGGCCAAGAAGATGAAAATGTCCTACCGCCGCGCCTGGCTGTTGATTGATGAGCTCAACCACATGTTCGCCAAGCCTTGCGTGGAATCATCGGCAGGCGGGGCGGGCGGCGGCGGCGCCAAGGTCACGGACTTCGGCGAAAGGATTCTCGCCGCCTTCCGCGCGCTGGAAAAGCGCTTGGCCCAAGAGGCGGCGGCGGAGTTCAAATTCCTGAAATAGGCGAGCCTATTTGCGCGGAATTGTCGGCGAGATTCGTCCGCGGCGTAGGCGGCGGCTGAAGGCATCGGCCAGCAGGAGAGCTGCAAAAGCCAGCGCAATCGAAAGCCAGATCAGCCGGTTCGCGGCCGCATCACCATTGGGTGTCTGGATCAGCGAATAGATGGCCAGTGCCAGCGTCTGGGTTTCACCCGGAATGTTGGAAACAAAGGTGATGGTTGCTCCAAATTCGCCAAGGGATTTGACAAAACCCAGCACGGCGGCGGCAATCAGCCCCGGGGCCGCCAGGGGCAGGGTGATGGTGAAGAAGCATTGCAGCCGCGTGGCGCCCAGCGTGCGTGCAGCCTCCTCAAGCTCCACATTGGCCACTTCAAAAGCCACGCGGATGGGCTGCATCATGATGGGCAGCGCCATCACTGCGGCGGCAACGGCTGCACCCGTCCACTTGAATGCTATGGTGACTCCTAGAACATCAAGAAGCGGCCCGCCGACATAGCCTTTGCGGCCAAAGGCAGCGAGCAGCAGATAGCCCGTCACCACCGGCGGCAACAGCAGCGGCAAATGCGCCAAGGCGTTCACCAGCGTCTTGCCGCGGAATTCCAGCCGCGCCAGGGCAAAGGCCAGCGCCACGGCCACGGGCAAACAAAACAAGGTGGCCAGCAAGGCCACCTTGAATGAGAGCATGACAACGGTGATTTCTTCGGCGCTCATTTCACTGCGGTAAATCCATCCTTTTTCAGGATAGCTTGCGCCTCTTCCCCTGCCAAGAAGGCGGCAAAGCTTGCCGCGTCGGCATTCTGTGATGCAGCCACCACGGCTGCGGGATAACGGATGGGCGCATGGCTTTCTTCGGGGAAAGTCGCTGCCACATCCACCTTCGGCTCTGCCAGCACATCGCTGCCATAGACGATGCCAAGCTTGGCCTCGCCCTTGGCCACCAGCGCCAG
>JAGWTZ010000043.1 GCA_028868695.1 Alphaproteobacteria bacterium
CTGCGCCGGGCCGGCCTCATGGCTCAGCGTGTCCACATCCAGCTCCTGCGCCTCGCACCAATCGTAAATGTCTTCAACGATGGGGTCGAAGTCATTGGCGGCGTCGATGCCGTAGGCCTGGCCGCCGCTTTCCTTGCGGCCGGAGCGGCCGACGGCGGGGTCGAGCGGGTAATCCGGGTCCAGGTTCTTCTTCACCAGATAGAACTCAAGCTCCGGGGCCACCACGGGCTTCCAGCCCTTTTCCTTGTACAGGTCCAGCACACGGCGCAGCACATGGCGCGGCGAAATGGTGACAGGTTCATCATTCAGGTGAAAAGCGTCGCAGATCACCTGGGCGGTGGGCTCGCTGTACCAGGGCACCATGCGGATGGTGTCCACATCCGGCTGCATGTAGATGTCGATTGCCGAGTCACTCACCGCCTCGGTTTCGGAAACGAAACGGCCATTGATGGTGAGGGTGAAGACTTCCTCTGGTATGCGCAGGCCCTTGGAGCGGTTGCCCTTCAGGAACTTCTTGGGCGGAAGAATCTTTCCGCGCGCGGTGCCGGACATGTCGGCCACGAGGCATTCCACCTCGCTGATCTTGTTGTTGGCGAGGTAGTCTTCGAATTTGGATTGGCTCATGACACATCATGTGTTGTTGGCGATGCATGCACCTTAGCCTGCCAAATGCATGCAGGCAAATCCGCGTGTGTTCCTGCCGCATTGACGCGCGCAAATTGCCCCGGCTATCAAGGCGCATGTCCACGCCGCTGCCAAACATGCCATCGAAATCCTATTATCAGGCCACCGCAAACCGCGTGGTGAAAACCAATGCACTGCAGGGAGACACTAACGCCGATGTGGTGGTGATCGGTGCTGGCTACACCGGCCTTTCGGCGGCGCTTGAACTGGCCAAGGCGGGCTACAAGGTGGTGGTGCTGGAAGCGCATGAGATTGGCCATGGCGCATCAGGGCGCAATGGCGGGCAGATCTGCACTGGCTTTTCCTCCGGCCAGGCCAAGGTGGAAGGTCAGCTTGGCAAGGCCGATGCCCGGCGCGCCTTTGCACTGGCGGAAGAATCCAAGAAGCTGATCGTGGAGCGCATTGCCGGGCATGAGATCGATTGTGACTTGCAATGGGGTTATCTGCATTGCACGCCCAAGCCGCACCAGTTCAAGCACCTTGAAGAGTGGGCAGCCGAATATGAGGCGTTGGGCTATGGGGGCAACACGCTGCTGAGCAAGGCGGAGCTGGAGCAGAAGATCGGCACAACGATCTATCATGGCGCGCTGCGCGAATCCCACGCCGGGCACATGCATCCGCTGAACTATTGCCTCGGCCTTGCGGCGGCGGCGCAGAAGGCCGGCGCGGTCATTCATGAGAACGCACCAGTCATTGAAGTGGATACGGGGCGCAGCCCTTTTGCGCGCACGGCCAAGGGCAAGGTTTCGGCCAAGTTCATGGTGATTGCCGGCAATGCCTATCTCGGCCGTTCGGTGAAGCCGCTCTATGGCCGGGTGATGCCGGTGGCCAGCTACATCATCGCCACCGAGCCCTTGGGTGAAGCGCAAGCCACGGCGCTCATCAGGGACAATGAGGCGGTGGCCAACACCAATTTCATCGTCGACTACTTCCGCCGCTCGAAGGATCACCGCATGCTGTTTGGCGGGCGGGCCAGCTATTCCGGCCGCATGCCCGCCTCGCTTGCCGAATACATGCGGCCGCGCATGACGCATGTTTACCCGCAGCTCAAGGACGTGAAGATCGACTATGCCTGGGGCGGCTATATCGCCATCACCTCGAACCGCATTCCCGATTGCGGGCGGCTTTCACCCACGGTCTATTATGCGCATGGCTATTCCGGACAGGGCGTGGCGCTGGCGGGCCTCTATGGCAAGCTGATGGCCGAGGCGGTGCGCGGCACGGCGGAGCGCTTTGACCTTTTGGCGCGCGTCAAGCACCTGCCCTTCCCCGGCGGTGCGGCGCGCACGCCGCTGCTGGTGGCGGCCATGGCCTATTACCGGCTGCGCGATGCGCTGAGCTAAGGCGCCTTGGCGAGGCGTTCGATCTCGCTTCGCAACTCACCATAGCCCGTGAAGCGATGTTCATAGGCCAGGCCCAGCTTTTTGGCGCCGGCCTCGGCCTTGGCGCGCAAGCCCGCATCATCGGTTTGCGCGAGATAGATCACCTTCTTGTAGTTGCCGAAATAGTCACTCAGCAGTTCGGGGTGCTTGTGCAGGCCGAGGCCTTCCCACACCAGCTTGTCAAAATGCCGCGCGAGATAGTCCGTCAGATAGAATGAGCCGAAGTCATCATCCTCAGTGGCGCTGAAGGCCGCGTTACCGGTGAAGAAGGCATAGCAATGCGGGCCTTCAATGCGCTCCACGCCCTCTTCTGCCAGCATGGCATCAAGCAGGCCGCCGGTGCCGCAATCGCCATAGGCGACATAGAGCTTCTTATAGAGCGGCCGGTTCTCCCTGATCTTCTCACGCAAGGCGGGCACGATCAGGTCCGGCGTGTTGTGCCACTTGGCGGGCAGGCACTGGATGGCGAAAAGCGGCTCGCCCGGGGTTTGCGTCAAGGCCACGATTTCACGGCCCAAGGCGCCACAGGCCAGCAGCAGGATCTTGGCGCGCGGTGCCGCGGACTCATAGGTTTCCGACGGCTTCAAATCCAAAGCTGGCGCAGGGTGCTTCACATCGTTGATCATTTGCTAACCTTAGCCTGCCCTGCCGCCTGCGCGAAAGGCGCAAAGCGTTGCGCGTGGTGAAGAATTTAACGCAGCGTCAACCATAGGTACTCGTTACACGCGAAACTTGCAGGGTCGCTCGAATTGGAAATGTCAATTTTAGGACGCGTTAAGAGGTTGCGGATACCTTGGCCCCATGTTCAGCGGCATGAGGTTGCTGAACGGTGCTGTAAGTAAATTGGAGAGTTTCAAATGAAGAAGTTTCTGAAGGACGAATCTGGTGCAACCGCTATCGAATACGGCCTGATCGCCGCTGCCATGGGCGTTGCCCTGGTTGCCATCATGCCGAAGCTGGCCAGCCAGGTGACGGTGCAGTTCTCGTCCCTCGGCTCGCACATCGCCTCGGGCAAGTAATGAATTCGGCGCCCGCCGCAAGGCAGGCGCCCTTCTTACAGCGAAAGCGCCGGAGCTTCTCCGGCGCTTTTTGCTTTCGAGGCACAGCTTTGCTGCCGCCAAAAAAAGCCGGGGTGTTGCCCCGGCTTTTTCAATTCATTGCGCGCCGGTCAGTTGGCGGCCAACTGGTTGTGCTTGCGGGCCATCATGGCCTTGGCGGTTTCCACGGCCACGGCGGCGTCACGGCAATAGGCATCGGCGCCAATGGCCTTGGCGAATTCCTCGTTCAGCGGCGCGCCGCCGACCAGAACGATGAAATCATCGCGCAGGCCCTTTTCCTTCATCGTGTCGATGACAACCTTCATGTAAGGCATGGTGGTGGTGAGCAGCGCCGACATGCCGATGATGTCCGGCTTGTGCTCATCCAGCGCGGCCAGATAGTTCTCGACCGGGTTGTTGATGCCAAGGTTGACGACTTCAAAGCCGGCACCTTCCATCATCATGGCCACCAGGTTCTTGCCGATGTCGTGAATGTCGCCCTTGACGGTGCCGATCACCATCTTGCCCAAACGGGGGGCACCGGTGGCGATGAGCAGCGGGCGGAGGATGGCCATGCCGGCCTTCATGGAATTGGCGGCCAGCAGCACTTCCGGCACGAACAGGATGCCGTCGCGGAAGTCCACGCCGACGATGCGCATGCCTTCCACCAGGCCCTCGGTGAGCACCTTGTAGGGTGCCCAGCCGCGCTTCAGGAGGATGTTGACGCCTTCCTCAACCTCTTCCTTGAGACCGTCATACAGGTCGTCATGGATCTGTTGGGTCAGTTCTTCGTCGTTGAGGGAATTGAGATCAAGATCGCCAGCGTCGCTCATTTCGGCACTCCATATTGGTTGCGGCAGTTTAACGGCACCGGGGCACGGGCCGCTGCGCGCAGCGACACAGGCTTGCCTGATTGCGACGGTTGAGGCAAGCACCTACACTGGTTATTGTTGACCGCACCGGGAGAATAATTTGATCGCCTCAGTTGACCTGAATTCAATCCGCGCCCAGTTTCCAGGCCTTGGCCTCAAGGATGAGGGGCGCGCGCGCGTCTATTTCGACAACCCGGCCGGAACCCAGGTGCCGCAGCAGGTGATCGACCGGATGGTGGATGTGCTGAAGGCCAAGAACGCCAATCTGGGCGGTTATTTCCGCACCACGGCGGCGGCCACCGCCCTGGTGGACGAGGCACATCAGGCCCTGGCCGATTTCTACAACGCGAAAGACCCGCAGGAGATCATCTTCGGGCAGAACATGACCAGCCTGACCTTCCATTTCTCGCGCTGCCTCGGAAAACGCTTCAAGCGCGGGGATGAAATCATCCTCTCGCGCATGGACCATGACGCCAATGTGGCCCCCTGGCTGCTGCTCGCGGAAGATTTGGGCCTGGTGGTGAAATGGCTGGATTTCGATACCGATACCTATGAATTCCCCGATGACGCGCTGAGCAAGGTTTTGAGCAGCAAGACTAAGCTTCTGGCCATGGGCATGGCCTCGAACTGCACCGGCACTGTGCATGACGTGGCGGGCTTTGCCGCGCAGGCCCGCAAGGCCGGGGCGCTGGTCTACCTCGATGGCGTGCAATATGCGCCGCACTATTCCATCGACGTGCAAAGCCTGGGGGCGGATGTGGTGGTCTCCTCCGCCTACAAATGGTTTGGCCCGCACCAGGGCATCCTCTGGGCGCGCAAGGATTTGCTGGAGGAGACTTTCGCCTACAAGGTGCGCGCGGTGGGCGATGGCGAGCTTGGCCACAAGTTTGAAACCGGCACGCAAAGCCATGAAGGCATGGCTGGCTGCATCGGCGCCATTGAATATCTCGAGCAGTTCGGCGCAGGCGAGACGCGGGCGGCAAGGCTCAAATCCGCCTGGGGTGTCTTGGCCGAACATGAAAAGGACATCACGCTGCATCTCATCGAGGGGCTCAAGGGTTTCAAGGGCCTCACCATCCGGGGTGTCACCTCTGCCAATGCGATGCACCGGCGCGTGCCCACCGTGTCCTTCACCGTCGAGGGGGTGGATCCCGAGAAGCTCGCCAAGCATTTCGCGCGGGAGAACATTTTCGTCTGGTCCGGGCACAACTATGCGCTGGAGCCGGTGAAACGCATGGGGCTGGCAGACAAGGGCGGCGTCTTGCGCGTTGGCCTTGCGCATTACAACACGGTGGCGGAAGTGGATGCCCTGCTCTCTTCCCTCCATTCAGCATTGAAGTGAGGAATCATGGCTTACAAAATCGCCATCGTTGGCCTTGGCAAGATCGCCATGGACCAGCATGTGCCCTGCATCACGAAGAACAGGAAGTTCAAGCTGGTGGCCACGGTCAGCCGCCATGCCTCGCTTCCCGGCCTGCCGCATTTCAGCTCGCTCAGTGATCTCATCGCCAGCAAGGTGAAGGTGGATTGCGTGGCGCTGTGCACGCCGCCCTCGGTGCGGCTGGCCATGGCCACGCAAGCGCTGGATGCCGGGCTTGACGTGCTGATCGAAAAGCCACCCACGCCCACGCTGGGCGAAATGCTGGCCATGGTGGCCCATGCCAAGAAGAAAAAGCGCGTGCTCTATGCCACCTGGCACTCGCGCTACAATGACGCGCTGGACAAGGCCAAGGCGCTGCTCAAGGGCAAGACGGTGACGCGGCTTCGCATCAACTGGAAGGAAGATGTGAACAAGTGGCACCCCGGGCAGGAATGGATTGCCCAGCCCGGCGGCTTTGGGGTGTTTGACCCCGGCATCAATGCGCTTTCTGCCGTCACCAAGATCCTGCCGGAGCCGCTTTATGTGGAGCGCAGCAGCATCGAGGTGCCGGAGAATTGGTCCACGCCGATTGGCGTTCACATCACCTTCAAGCGCGGCGATGGCGCGCCGGCAGACTTGCAGGCGGAATTCGACTGGCGCCAGCGCGGCGAGCAGATTTGGGAAATCGAGCTGGCCACCGCCGATGGCATGGAGATGAAGCTGACGCAGGGCGGCAGCGTGCTGTGGGTGAATGGCAAGCTGGTGATTGAAGCGAAGCTTGAAGAATACGAACAGATCTACGCCAAGTTCGCCAACCTGCTGAAGGCGCGCAAGTCCGACACGGATGCCACGCCGCTGCAACTGGTGTGCGATGCGTTCATGCTGGCCAAGCCGAAGGTGGTTGCGCCGTTCAAGTGGGATTGAGCGGCGGCTTGCGCAGCGCGGGTTAGAACCAGCTGGTGAGCCAGCGGTCCAGCCTCGTATCCGGTTTGTATACCGCCTTCACCAGCAGTGCCGCCACCAGCGCCACACCCATGCCGCCCAGCACGTCGCTGGCGTAATGCATGCCCACATAGATGCGCGAGAAACAGATGACCGCGGCCAGCGCGCCAAACAGCGCCAGCCAGCGGCGCATGCCATTCAGCGCCCAGGCAAAAACAATGCTGGTTGAAGCGATGGCATGGTCTGACGGGAAAGACCAATCAGCGGTTTTCTCAATGATCAGGTGGCTCACCCCGGCGTCATAAGGGCGCAGCCGGTGCACAAACAGCAGGATCACCTGCGCAAGGCCGAGACCTAGCAGGAAACTGGCACCAGCCGCGATGCAGGCGTGGCGCGCGAGCGGCCGCGGCTGGCCCAGCCACCATTGCGCAACCACCAGCAGAATGAGCACCGGAACGGCATAAGTGGTCACCGCCACCATGGCCAAATCCATCGCGCCGCCGGCGCCGGAGAGATTGTTAATCCATTGCGTTATTGTAAGGTCCATGGCGTGACTTTTCCACCTTTCCAGTGCATAGCGGTAGCATGATCGGCAAGCTTCGCCACATTTTCTTTCTGGTAAGCATGGTGCTCAAAGGCATAGTCGCCCTGGCGGAAACGCTATCGGGGCTGACCATGTTTTTTGTGTCCACCGGCGCGCTGCGCGACATGACGCACTTCCTTTTCCGCAACCGCCTGCTGGCCGACCCGCATGACTTCATCGCCAATGCGATCATGAATTCATTGCAGGACATGGACGTGAACGCCCACACTTTCATCCGCATCTATCTGCTGCTGCATGGGCTGGTGAAGCTGGTCATCTTCTCCGCCCTGCTCACTGAAAAGCTCTGGACCTTCCCAGTCGGCCTCACCGGGCTTGGGCTGTTCATCGCCTATCAGCTCAACCGCTATTCCTACACCCATGCCACAGCACTGCTGGTGATCTCGGTGCTCGACATGCTGATCATGGTTCTGGTTTGGCGCGAATGGGTTGCCCTGCGCCAGAAAGCCGCCAATGGCGGCAGCGCGCAGCATTGAGGCGCAGCCTCAGCCTTCAAGCAGTTGTTTCAACATGTCGCGGTGGCTGTTGAGGAAATGCCGGGTGACCTGGAAATGCTCGGTGTCCTCATAGGCAATGCGCTCAATGCCGTGGCTGGCAATCTGGTAGATCCAGGCATCCGGGTAAGCCATCAGGATGGGCGAATGGGTGGCGATGATGAATTGTGAATTCCTGCCGATCAGCTCATGCATGCGCGCGAGCAAGGCCATCTGCCGGGTGGGCGAGAGGGCGGCTTCCGGCTCGTCCAATATGTAAAGGCCATCGCCGCCAAAGCGGCTGTCGAACAGCGCGAAGAAGGATTCACCGTGAGATTGGGCATGCAGCGATTTGCCGCCATATGAATTCTTGAGCGGCGGCAGATTGCGATGCGCGGGGTCATCGTCCGATTGATCGATCGCGCTGGCCACATTGAAATAGCTCTCGGCGCGCAGGAAAAATCCGTCCTTCACGCGCCGCGGCGATTTCACCAGCTTCAGATATCTGTGCAAATCCGAATGCGCCGGTGCCGTTGAGAAATTGAAATTCCTGGTGCCGCCTTCGGGGTTGAAGCCCCAGGCCACGGCCAGCGCCTCGATGAGGGTGGATTTGCCCGCGCCATTTTCGCCCACCAGAAAGGTCACCTTCGGGTGGAAGCGCAGTTCGTGGAAGCCCCGCAGCACCGGCAGGCAAAAGGGATAGGCAGCCTGGTCCGCCACCCTGTCCCATTGCATTTCAGCCGAGAGCAGATAGTGGCGGGCCTCGAAGGCTTTCATGGCTGGCGCTGACGTTACGTCCGGCGGCGTTCGCGGCGGGCTGCGCCGGCGGCGGCGGTGTCCACGCCATGTGCAAGTTCGGAAACCGCACCCAGCTTCTGCTCCACGAACTCAATCGTGGGCTTGGCGCCCTTGGTGTAGCCTTCCAGCGACTTGCGCATGGCGGCGAGGTGTTCCGGGCTGGTGCCACAGCAGCCACCGATGATGCGGGCCCCCGCATCCAGCGCGATGCGCGCATAGTCGGCCATCAGTTCCGGCGTGCCGGAATAGTGGATGTGGCCATCATGATATTGCGGAATGCCGCAGTTGCCCTTGGCTACCACAACAGCGTCGGGGCGCGCGGCGGTGATGCCCATCACCGTTGCCACCAGTTCGGAAGCACCGGTGCCGCAATTGGCGCCAATCGCCACAGGCTTGGCGGCGAGATCATCGGCCAGCTTGCCGAAGCCCGCCGGGGTGATGCCCATCATGGTGCGGCCGTTGGTGTCGAAAGACATGGTTGTGACGATCGGCAGGCCCGCCTTGCTCGCACCTTCCACGGCGGCGCGCAGCTCTTCCTCGGAAGACATGGTCTCGATCCACAGCACATCTGCCCCACCCTCTTTCAGGGCCCTGGCCTGTTCCTCGAAGGCGGCCACGCCATCGGCATAGGCAAAGGCGCCCACGGGCTCAAATATTTCGCCGGTGGGGCCCATGGAGCCGCCAACATAAACCGGGCGGCCCGCCGCATCAGCCTCGGCGCGGGCGTTCTTGGCGGCGGCCATGTTGATTTCGCGCACCTTGCCTTCGGCGTTGTGCAGCTTCAGGCGGTGGCGATTGCCGCCGAAGGAGTTGGTGAGAATGACATCAGCACCAGCGGCGATGAAGCGCTTGTGCAAATCGCGCACGCGCTCGGGGTGTTCAAAGTTCCACATTTCGGGCGCATCGCCGGAGACAAGGCCCATCTGGAAATAATTGGTGCCGGTGGCGCCGTCGGCCAGCAGCCAAGGGCGGCTGTTCAGGGCTTCGGTGAAGGAAGGATGGGTCATGGCGGGCACCTCTCAAAACTATATAAAGATATCTTTATATGATTTTTTTAATTCTGCAAGGTGCTTGTTGTTTAGCCGATGGCTGCAGCGGAGGCTAGTTCCTCTCCCCCGCCGCAGCTGTCAATTTGAGTTACTACTTGTTGATTTTGAGGTACTCGGCCTTTCTTTGATAATAGGCAGCCAATATCGCCGCGATGGCTTGTGCCGCATCTTTGCTTAGGCCACTCGTATTGACCTTGATTTCTGTGACAGAGTTGCCGGGCGAAGTATTGGCGGCATCTGTGGTGGAATCACTCGCCGTCACTTTGCCTTGCGGGCTTATTACAACGGCTGGCGCAACGACCTTGCCTCCCAATGTTTCAATGGCCACCACTGTCACAATAAATTCGTCGATGAAAGCCAAGGTCAGCTTGTATTCTTTGGCTCCAATTGCACCGTTCAGATAAGCTTCGCAAAGGCGGAAATAACCATCTCTCAATACTTGAATTGTTTCAGTCCGAACGCCGACGGACGCGGCGGTCTCTCCATAGGCAGCACCTAACCTGGCGTTGGCAGCCGCACTGCCAAGCGGCGCGCTGCCGCTGGCAGCGAGTTCAGCCGCGCTCGCCACAATCGCATCCGGGCTTGGTTCAGCGCACACCACACGTTTGTGGTCAGGCCCCATTCCCTCCAACACAAGCCGCTGTTTGGCATCGACACTGAGCACGTTTACGTCTCCCAGCGTCGATTGCCTGTAGATGGTCGACGATGTGCAGGCAGACAAATAGGCTGCCGCCACAATGGCGGACAGCAGTCGAGTGACTTTCATGGTTCCCTCCCTCGCCATTCGTGGCGATGTTGCAATTCCCCCCGGATTGCGTTGGGGCTTGGCGCCCCGAGTTCTGGAAAGACGAAAACAGCGCGGCCAATGCAGGGCGCGGACTGGGGCCTTCCGGCCAAAAACAATGCATCTGTGGGCTTGGGCGGTGCTTGCAGTGCCCGCGAAGCGGCAGGCAAAAGTGGCCCGATCTGATGCTGCCTTGCAGCATTCCGGCCACCCGCTACGAAACTGAACTCACCTGCCCCCTTCGCCATGACCGCCCGAAATCATGCCCGAAGCCCCCGGCAACCTGAGGTAAGCATCCCATCAATTGCACGTCAATGTGCTGGCCATGCGCTTGGTGGTTGAGGTTCGCGCGGGTTGGACCTATGATGGGTCCAGATCAGGAAAGACGTTGATGCGCGACTGGCTCATTCACATCAAGCGCGGGGAATATGCCTCGCTGCAAACGCAGATCCGCGAGGCGCTGGTTTCGGCGATCCTGGACCGGCAGCTGGACCAGCAAGAGCCCATTCCCTCGACGCGCAAGATGGCGAAATCGCTGGGCGTGTCGCGCAACACGGTGGTACTGGCCTATCAGGGCCTGCTGGATGATGGATACCTGCTGGCACGGCAGCGCTCGGGCTATTTCGTGGCTGACAAGGCGCTGGAAGACCATGTTGCCAAGCCACGGGTGAGCAAGGCGCCGGCCAAGGCCAAGCCGCAGGGGCTGGATTGGGAGCGGCTGGTGAAGAAGCACCCTTCGCACCAGGAAAACGTGGTGAAGCCGCGCAACTGGCAGGATTATCCCTTCCCCTTCATTTATGGGCAGGTGGACCACACGCTGTTTCCGCTGGCGGAATGGCGCGATTGCACCAGGCAGGCCCTTGGCAAGAAGTGGCTGGGCGACTGGACCAATGACGCCACCGCGGCTGATGACCCGCTGCTGGTTGAACAGATCCGCCGCCGCATCCTGCCGCGGCGCGGCATCATGGCCAGCGATGATGAGATTCTCGTCACGCTTGGCGCGCAGAACGCCATTTACCTGATCACCAGCCTGCTGGTTTCTCCCGAGACGCAGGTGGCGATGGAAGAGCCGGGCTATCCCGACATGCGCAACATTTTCCAGCTGCACACGCCGCAGGTGAAGCTCGCGCCGGTGGACCAGGCGGGCCTGATGGCCGGGCCGGCGCTGGAAGGCGCCAACATCGTCTATGCCACACCCAGCCACCAGTTCCCCACTACGGTGACGATGCCGCTGGAGCGGCGCATGGCGCTGCTCAAGAAGGCTTCGGAAAACAACTTCATCATCATCGAGGATGATTACGAGTTTGAGACCAATTACGTGAATGAGCCCTGCCCGGCGCTCAAATCCCTCGATGATGAGGGCCGCGTGATCTATGTGGGCTCGCTCTCCAAGACGCTGTTTCCCGGCCTGCGCCTTGGCTTCATGGTGGGGCCGAAGGATTTCATCCGCGAGGCGCGGGCCCTGCGGCGCTACATGGTGCGGCATGCGCCCTCCAACAACCAGCGCACGGCGGCGCTGTTCCTCTCGCTTGGCCATCATGACGCGCTGATCCGCAAGCTGCACAAGGCCTACCGCACGCGCTGGGAAATCATGGCGGATTCGCTGGCGCGGCACCTGCCTTCCTCAACGCGCATCCCCTCCTTCGGCGGCACCAGCTTCTGGGTGAAGGGGCCTTCGAAGCTGGACGCCGACGCGCTGGCCGAAACCGCGCAGGGCAAGGGCATCCTGATCAACCCCGGCCGCATCTGCTTTGGCGCCGAGAACGCGCCGCGCAATTATTTCCGGCTGGCCTTCTCCTCCATAGATGAAAAGAAAATCGAGCCGGGCATCAAGCAGCTGGCAGACCTGATCAAGCATTCCTCATGAGCCTCAACAACAAGCCGCGCGCCATCGGCTATCTGCTGGCGGCCATCGCCTTTGCCACATCGCAGGACGCGATCGTGAAGGCCATGTCGGGGGGCTATCCCACATGGGAGGCGGTGGCCTTCCGCGGTGCGGCGGCCATTCCACCATTTCTCATCTGGGGGGCGGTGGCGCGGCTCAACCTGTTTGTGCTGCCGGCCGCATGGAAGCTCATCCTGCTGCGCTCAGTGATCCTGTTTTCGGCCTATATGGCCTTTGCCCTTTCCATTGCCACGCTGCCGCTGGCCAATGCGGTGGCGATCTATTTCACCATGCCCTTCTTTGTGGGCGGGCTTGCCGGCTGGGCGCTGGGTGAATATGTGCCGCGCTATCGCTGGCTGGCGATTGCGCTGGGCTTTGGCGGCGTGCTGATCAGCGTGCGCCCCGGCAGCGAAAGCTTCACGCCCGCCGCCCTGCTGTCGCTTTATTCGGCGCTTGGCTATGCGCTGGGGCAATTGCTCAGCCGCAAGGTGGCGCAAACCGCAGACCCGCTGGTGATCGCCAACATGCAGAGCGTGCTTTATTTTGCCGGCTCACTGGTGATCGGGCTGGTGGTGACCGGCCTGAAGCTCGATGCCAGCGCCATGCCCAGTTTTGCCGCCCTCACCAAGCCGTTCCTGTGGCCCAGCACCAAGGACCTGGCGGTAATGGGGCTGATGGGCCTGTTCTCCTGTCTTTCATCGGTGTTCTTCGTGCGGGCCTATCAAGCAGCTCCGGCCAATTTCGTGGCGCCGCTGGAATATTCCGCCATGGTGTTTGCCGTCACTTACGGCATCGTGTGGTTTGGCGATTACCCAGATTTCTACACGCTGCTGGGCGCCGGTGTGGTGATTGCCGCCGGGCTGTTCATGGTGGCGATGGAGCGCCATGCCTTCCGCAGCAGCGGCCGGGCGGGCGAAGAGATTTCCGATTCCCCTATTGCCTTGCCGGATTGACCTTACAGCTTGCCGTCATGGCCCGCTTCAGGCGGGCCACCCAACTCCGCCGCTCAAAATGGGTCGCCCGCCTGAAGCGGGCGATGACGTTTCAGAGTTGAAAATCAGACCACGGGGTAGCCCGCCCAGCGCTTCACGGCGCGCAGGGCGAGCGAGGATTGCAGGCGCTGCAGGCCCGGCAGGCGCGCCAGCTTGGTGCGGTGGATGTGTTCATAGTCATTCGAGTCTGCCGCCGCCACGCGCAGCAGGTAATCGAACTGGCCGCTCATCAGGTGGCATTCAAGAATCTCCGGCACGCGCTGCACGGCCTTTTCAAACTTCTCGAAGGCCTCTTCGGTTTGCGCGGCGAGAGACACTTCCACGAAGAAGTCATTGGCAAAGCCCAGCGCGCGGCCATCCAGTTGCGCGGCATAGCCGGTGATCACCCCGGCCTCCTCCAACAGCTTCACCCTGCGGTGACACGAGGAAGCGGAAAGGCCCGCCTTTTCCGCCAGTTCGGCGATGGGCAGCGTGGCGCGGCGCTGCAGCTCCTGCAGGATGATTTTGTCCTGTTTGTCGAATTTCTGGTGTTTCATTCGAATTTCATAACATATTTTCGAATGAAACACCATGCGGTGCGGACACGGTGGGCGCAATTGAAAGAAAATTCCGCAGGTTTCTGACTACCCTTGGTTCCAAGAGTTCATCTTCCCTGTCCACCACACTCCGTCACCCCTGCGAAGGCAGGGGCCCAGCTTTGGCCGGGTCCGGAGTTTGCGGTCAAGCTGGATCCCCGCCTGCGCGGGGATGACGGGACTGGGAGATGGGACGCAAATTGAAATGAGGAAACAAGAAATGCTCATCGGCCTGCCGAAAGAAATCAAGAACCATGAATACCGCGTGGGCCTCACGCCGCTGTCAGTGCGCGAGTTTGTGCGCCATGGCCACAAGGTGATGGTCGAGAAAAACGCAGGCGCCGGCATCGGCTCCAGCGACGCTGACTATGTGGCCGCCGGCGCCAGCATCATCGACACGCCGAAGGACATCTTCGCCAAGGCCGACATGATCGTGAAGGTGAAGGAACCGCAGGCGGGCGAGCGCGCCATGCTGCGCGAAGGCCAGATCCTCTACACCTACCTGCATCTGGCGCCAGACCCGGAGCAGACCAAGGACCTCGTCAAGTCCGGCGCCATCTGCATTGCCTATGAGACCGTGACCAACGCGCGCGGCGGGTTGCCGCTGCTGGCGCCGATGAGCCAGGTGGCTGGGCGCATGTCGGTGCAATCGGGCGCGCATTGCCTCGAGAAGCGCCAGGGTGGCCGCGGCATGCTGCTCGGCGGTGTTCCCGGCGTTGCGCCGGCCAAGGTTGTCATCCTGGGCGGCGGCGTGGTGGGCACCAATGCGGCGGCGATTGCCATCGGCATGGGCGCTGATGTGACCGTCATCGAGAAATCCAACGACCGCATGGAAGAACTCACCGCCCGCTTTGGCCTTGGCCTGAAAACTGTGGCCTCCACCCAGGCGGCGATTGAAGATGAATGCGCGGCGGCCGATCTGGTGATCGGCGGCGTGCTCATTCCCGGCGCTGCCGCGCCGAAGCTCATCACCAAGGCGATGCTCAAGGATTGGAAGCCGGGCTCAGTGTTCGTGGACGTGGCCATCGACCAGGGCGGCTGCGCGGAAACCTCCAAGGCCACAACCCATGCCGAGCCCACCTATGTGGTGGATGGCGTGGTGCATTACTGCGTGGCCAACATGCCGGGCGGCGTGGCGCGCACCTCGACCTTCGCGCTCAACAACGCCACCCTGCCCTTTGGCCTCGCCATTGCCAACAAGGGCTGGAAGCAGGCGCTGAAGGATGACGCCCACTTGCGCAACGGCCTCAACGTGGCTGGCGGCAAGGTCACCTATCAGGCCGTGGCCAAGGATCTGGGCTACGACTACGTGGCTGCGGAAAAAGTTCTGGGCTGAGCGCCCGCTCCGTTCCTCCCCGAACCGGCGGAGCCTTCGTGCTTCGCCGGTTTTTTCATGCGGCGAGAACGGCCACCGGGGCAAGGATGGCAAGGCCCATGCAAACGGCCACGAACAAGAAGAACTTGCGGCGGCGGCGAATGGCTTCAGCTTGGCTCATGGGCCGCGTTGTCGCGCGATTCTCGCTTGCGGAAAATGATTCTTTTCAAGGGCTTGGAGGGACTCGCGCGGGTTAACGGCGGGTTAATGAACGGGGGGTTCGCCCCGCCATTCCGCCCTTCCCCCAAGGGGAGAAGGGCGGGCGGCAAGCGTGTTATTGGCCTGCGCCGAGGATCGGCGTGATGCGCAGGATGGAGACGCGGCGGTTCTCGGGTTCCGGGTCCGCCGTGGGGATTTTCAGGAAGCGCTCACCCAGGCCCACGGTGCGCAGGTTCTTGGCAGGGATGACATAATAAGTGGTCAACGCCTGCTTCACGCTTTCGGCGCGCAGCTTGGAGAGCTTGAGGTTATAGGCGTCCGAACCCATGGCGTCGGTGTGGCCCTCGATCAGGAACACCTCGTTGGGATATTTGCGCACGATGCGTTCGATGATGGTGGCCACCGCGTCGAGATGGCCCAGCTCTTCCTCGCGGATGAAGCCTTCATTGTAGCCGAAGTGCACCGTATCCACCTCCACGCGCGGCAGGGCGTTGCGAATGTCCGGCGTGTAGGCGATGTCCTTCAGCCTGTAGCGGCCAAAGCCGGGAGGCGGCGGGGCGGTGAGAACGTCCTGCATGTCCGTGTCTGTCACCTCGGCGGCGAAGACCGAACGCGGCAAATGCGGGCGCGGCGCGGCATAGGGATCGATGGTCACATCAATCTCATTCTGTGATGCCGCCATGGCAAGCGCTTCCTCGCGGCGGTGGCGCTCTTCCTTCATGCGCTGGCGCAGCATCTCGCGGTCATAGGCGAGGGACTGGCGCCAATAGTCACGGTAGGAAGGATCATACTGGTCGTCGGCCTGCGCTTCCTCATAAACCTGGATGCGGCGCTGAAGCTCCGCCACCTGCAGCAGTGCGGCGTCACGCTGGTCTTCGAGCACCTCGCGCGGCGGGGTGAGCGGCGTAATGATGCCGATCGAGACATTGAAGTTCAGGCCACCGCCAGCATTGCCCTTGGGCGGCGGAGGGGGTGGCGGAGGCGGCGGCACGACGGCCCCTGCCCCGGTTCCTGGCTGGGTGGCCGGGGCTGGGGGAGGCGGAGGTGGTGGCGGCGGTGTTTGCCCGGCAAGCTGCTGCTGCTTGGCAGCTTCTGCCTGGGCGATGCGCAGGCGGAGCACGTCACGCTCCTTCAACAGCTTGGCGCGCACGGCGCGCTCCGTGTCCTGAGACAGGTTGTTGGCGGCGAGAAGCTCGCGCACGTCATCAAGGCGCTTGCGCAGGTCATCATCGGAGAGTTTGGCCAAGTCTGCGGCATCGGCCAGATAGGCCTTGGCCTTCTGCTCGGCGGCAGGGTCGACGGGGTTGGAATCCAGCGCCTTGACCTTGGCGGGATCAGCCACCTGGGCTGCGGGCGGCGGGGCGGCCGGCACGGCTGTGGTAGGCTTTTCCAAAGGCTTGGGCGCAGGCGGGGCGGCGGCGCCATCGGCAGCACCAGCACCCGTTGCGGCGGCCGTTGCAGCAGCCATGGCGGCCTGGTCCTTGGCAGCTTGATCCTTGGCCGCCTTGGCGGCAGCGGCGGCTTGTGCATCAGCTGCGGCCTTGGCATCTGCCGCAGCCTTGGTGTCGGCGGCGGCCTTCGCGTCAGCAGCGGCCTTGGCACCAGCAGCAGCTTGTGCATCCGCGGCGGCTTTCGCATCAGCCTTGGCCTTGGCGTCGGCTGCGGCCTGTGCATCAGCGGCGGCCTTCGCATCAACAGCAGCCTTGGCATCGGCCTTCGCCTTGGCATCAGCGGCGGCCTTGGCGTCAGCGGCGGCTTGCGCATCCGCCGCCTTCTGCTGGTCAGCACCGGCGCGGGCCTGCAATTCGGCTTGCGCCGCGGCGGCAATGCCCATCAGCTTGTGCTGAAGGCTGGGCTGAAGCTGCGGGTCACGGGCAAAATGCTCGGCGAGTTTCAGGCGGCGCTGCAATTCGTCAGGCGGCAATTGATTGGCTGGGCGCGTGTCGGCCAGCAGTTGCTCAACAGCCTGGGGAAGGCCGGGCTGGGCCGGGGCAGCGCTGCCATCAGCCTGCGCCACTTGCGGCTGGGTGCCCTGAACGGGCTTGGCTGGCGCTGGCGCGGCGGGTGCGGCTTGAACAGCCTGGGCCGCCGGCTTGGCGGGGGCCGGCTGCGGCGCGGCAGGGGCAGCCGCCTGTGGCGCTGCCGGGGCGGCCTGCCCGGCCTGGGCGCGGGCTTCAAGCTCGGCGCGGGTGGCTTCGGCCAGTTTCTTGATTTCGCCCTTCACGTCAGGCGGAATGGCAGGGTCGCCCAAAGCCTGGCGCAGCAGGCGGAAGCGGGCCTTCAATTCCTCAGGGCTCAATTCTTGCAGGGGGCGCTTGTCGGCCAGCGCCTGGGCCACAGCCTGCGGCAGGCCTGCAGCGGCCGCGGCGGGCTGGCCATCTGCCGTTTGCGCCGGGGCAAGGCCCGGGGCCACAAAGAGCGCCAGGCCCAAGACGCTGGCTGCCAGTTTCATTTTCATCGCAGGACTCCTTCCACAAGAATTGCCAAAGGCGCGGTGGGAATCACGGCGCCGTCCCTCGCCCCATCATCACCATTCGAATTGGGGATTAATAGGGCACAAATGGGGCCAGCTCGCGCCAGCCTGGCCGCAAGGTTTTCGGGCGTGGGAGTGCTTTTCCATTGCCCGCCGCAAGATTCCGGTGTTACCTTAGGTTGCTGACTGGGGAAAACACATGAAAACACTTGGGCTCTGCCTTCTTGCCATCATCATGGCCGCCACATTTGCCCTGCCCGCGCGCGCGGAAATGTGCAGCGAAAGTTTTTACCGCGATCTTGTGGCCCGGGCCGACAGGCTGGACGCGCAAAGCAAAACCTGCATGCGCCTGCTGCGGCACCGCGGCGTTGATACCCAAAGGATGTGCCAGACTTGCGGCCCCACCTTCAGCGCGATGGTCAGCCTGCAAAGCTACATCGCCTCCAACCGTTCCTGCCTTGAATATGACAAGCGCTCACGGCGCGCCGTGCGCAGCATGCTTCAATCACAGCAAGACATCGCCTTCCTCAGGCGCGGGTGCGGCGGCTGGTAACAGCGCCGTGCTGGCAGGCTAGAGGCGGCCGGCCTCGATGATCCGCTTCAGGAAGCCGCGGGTGCGCTCCATCTTTGGCTCACCGAAGATCTGCGAGGGCGGCCCCTCCTCATGCACCACGCCTTCGTAAAGGAAGCAGACCTTTGAGGCCACTTCCTTGGCGAAACCCATTTCATGGGTGGCGAGAAGCATGGTCATGCCCTGGGTGGCAAGATCGCGCACGATGTTCAACACTTCCGAGACCAGCTCCGGGTCCAGCGCCGAGGTGATCTCGTCGAGCAGCATCAGGCGCGGCTCCATCGCCAGGGCGCGCACGATGGCCACGCGCTGCTGCTGGCCGCCGGAAAGCCTGTCGGGGTAAGCGCCAGCCTTGGCCTCCAGGCCGATGCGCTTCAACAGCGACATGGCCTTGGCCTCGGCCTCAGCCCGTGATTTGCCCAGCACCTTGGTGGGGGCGAGGGTCACGTTCTCCAGCACCGACATGTGCGGGAACAGGTTGTAGCTCTGGAACACGATGCCCACCTGCTGGCGCAGGCGGTTCACATCCACGCCGGGGCCGGACACGCGGTCGCCGTCCATGCGGATCTCGCCGCCCTGGATCTGCTCCAGCTGGTTGATGCAGCGCAGAAGCGTGGACTTGCCGCAGCCCGAGGGGCCGATGAGGCAAACCACCTGATGCTCATTCACATCGAGGTTCAGGCCGCGGAGAATTTGCACCGGGCCATAAGCCTTCTGCACATTGGTCATTTGCAGGAAAGGCATCTTCAACCTCCGGCCTTCATGCGGGCATTGTCATGCTCGATCAGCTTGTCGACCAGGCGGGCCTGGGGGATGGTGATGAGCACGAAGAGTATGGCCACCACAGTAACAGCCGACAGGTTGAAGGCATTGGCGGCGATGATCTTGGCCTGGCTGAAGGCGTCAATCACACCCACCACCTGCACAAGGGCCGTATCCTTCTGCAGGCCGATGAAATCGTTGAGCAGAGGCGCCACGATGCGGCGCACCGCCTGCGGCACGATGACGAAACGCATGGTCTGCAGATAGCTGAGGCCCAGCGAGCGGGCGGCCATGGTCTGGCTGTGGTGGATCGAGTCAATACCGGCGCGGTACACTTCAGCGACATAGGCGCCGTAAGTCATCGTGACGGCGAGGATGCACCACCACACGGTGTCCACGCGGATGGCGGCGGCCTTTTCCTGCGGGTTGAGGGCCGAGAGATCGCGGAACAGCGGCACCACGTGGCTCATGATGATGTCGGAGAGGCCGGAGGTGGGAATGCCGAAGCCGATGAGATAAAGCGTCACGATGCCCGGCAGGCCGCGGAACAAGTCGCAATACAAGATCGCCAGCGCGCGGATGGGTTTGCCGGCCTCTCCCGGTGTCAGGCGCGCCATGGCGACGATCAGGCCCCAGATCAGCACGAAGATTTCGGCGACGACGAAAATGAAAAGGTTGACGGTGAGGAACTTCCAGGTGACCAGCCACCACTTGGCCTCGATGAGCGGCAGGAGGAAAAAGGTCTTGCCCACAGCCACGTCATTCATCAGCAGGAAGCAGATGAAGCCAAGGCTGATGAGAGAGAAGAAGCCCCAGCCGAAGGTCAGCAGGGAGGCATTGCGTGCCGCGGCCGTGTCGATGCGGGCCTGAACAATGTCATTGGCGGCCAGCGCGCGGCTGGCGCTGCCAGCCAGCCTGAAGCCTTGCAGGGCCGGCCTGAACAGGCCAGCAACAGCGAGGGTGACCAGGCCGTAAACCAGATACCACCACGGGCTGGCCACGCCGAGGAGGTTCATCGCGTTGTCGACAACCATGGAGGTGCCGACGGCGCAGGCCACGCAGAAGATGGCAAATATCACGCCACCCACCGCCAGCCCGCCTGCCCGCTGGTGAAGCGATGATGCGCCCTGTTGGGGCGCATCACCAGGTTTGTTCACAAGATCCACGGTGGATCAGGGCTTGAAGTAGGTGATCGTGGCCGGATCCTTGCCCCAGGCGGCGGCGAGGTACTTCTGGCTCAGCTTGGCCATGGTGCCATCAGCGATCATCGAGGCGATGATCTTGTCATAGGTGGCGTTGTTCGGGTTGCCCTTGGGATAGATGGCGCCATAGGTTTCGCCGGTCTGATATTGGCCGACAACCTTGAACTTGCCCTTGCCTTCCACTTCCTGGGCCAGAACGATGGACGTATCCGTCATCGCCACGTCAATCTGCTTGGCGGCGAGGGCGGCAAACATCGAGCCGGCGTCGGGGTAAACCTGCGGGCTGGAGATGCCGAGCTTGTCGGTGGCGAAGGCAGCGCCGGTGGTGGCCTGCTGCACGCCGACCTTGGCGGTCTTGATCGACTTTTCGTCAACCGGGGCATCGCTGCGCGTCAGCACGCCGATGTCGGAGTTGAAGTAAGGCGTCGAGAAATCATGCACCTTCTTGCGTTCTTCGGTGATCGAGATTTCCGACATGGCCATGTCGAAGTCATGGGTCTGGCCGGCGATCAGCGCGTCCCAATCCACGGGAACCAGCTTGACCTTGTCGAGGCCGGCGCGCCAGGCGATCTCGGCGGCCATGCAATATTCCATGCCGTCCTTGATGGATTCGGCGGTGTCGCCGTTGTACCAGACCGGAGCCGGAAGATTGGTTTCGAGGGTGAGCTGGCCAGCCTGGGCCGGCTTGTCGACCTTGAAGGAACCCTTCTTGCCGGTCACTTCGCACTTGTCGATCATGTCCGCAGCTGAAGCCGACAGCGCCATCGTAAACAAGGCGGTTGCGGCAAGCGCGCCGATTTTCACAAATTTCATTTTCTACTCCCTGGTTAGAGGCATGATTAAAGCCAATGCCACTGCAACTGACAAGAGAATTGTGACGCATTGTATCTATTGCTATGAGCCAGCCATGAGCACCGCCGCCGCCAGCCCTTTCAAAATTGCCGCTCTCTACCAGTTCGCGCCGCTTGATGAAATTTCCGTCATGCGCGAGGCGCTGTTGGGCGAGTTCAAGGCGCTGGGGATTTGCGGCTCACTCCTGCTGGCCAAGGAAGGCCTGAACGGCACCATCGCCGGCGCGCCTGCCAAGCTTGATGCCGCGCTGCAGGCCATCAGCCGGGTGACGGGGCTTTCAGGCTTTGAGCCGAAGTTTGCCTTTGCCAGCGAACAGCCCTTCCGGCGTATGAAGGTGCGGCTGAAAAAAGAGATCGTCACCATCGGGCCGGTGAAGGCCGACCCCAATGAGCGGGTGGGCGAATATGTTGCGCCGGAGGATTGGAACGAACTGATCAGCGCGCCGGACGTGATCGTGATCGACACGCGCAACGCCTATGAGTTTGGCGTGGGCACGTTCAAAGGGGCGATTGATCCGTGCACGGAGAGTTTTGGCGAGTTTCCGGCCTGGGTGCGCGAAAAATTCAAGGCCAAACCCAACGCCCGCATTGCCATGTTCTGCACCGGCGGCATCCGCTGCGAGAAGGCCAGCGCCTTCATGCTGAACGAGGGCTTTGAGAAGGTTTATCACCTCAAGGGCGGCATTCTCAAATATCTCGAAGTGATCCCGCCGGAGCAAAGCCTGTGGCAGGGCGGCTGCTATGTGTTTGATGAGCGCGTGGCGGTGGGGCATGGGCTGAAACCACTGGACTTCACCACCTGCCATGGCTGTCTTGGCCCGGTTTCGGCGGAAGACCGCAAGAGCCCGAAATATGAGGAAGGCGTATGCTGCCCCGCCTGCGCCGATGGACTTAGCGAGGCGCAGAAGGCCTCGAACCGGGAACGCCAGCGGCAGGTGAACCTCGCCGCAAAGCGCGGATCAAGGCATTTGGGGCCCAGTTTGTAATGGCGCCCCCGCCGCTTGGCACGGCGGGGGCAGCCCGGTTGATCAATTGAACTTGTTGGCCATGGTCGCCAGCCAGGCATCGAAAGCCTGCTTGGTGGCGGCGCTCACCGGCTTGTTGGCGGCGGCGGCCAAGGCATTGGCGGCGGCCTGGTCAGCGGCGGCGGCAGCCGCCTGGTCAGTGGCCAGCGTTGCGGCATCGGTGGCCGCCGTGGCCTGCGCCGCGGTGAGTGTGGCCTGGGCCGCAGTAATGGCCGCATTGTCGGCGGCAATCACGGTGGACGAGGCATTGGCGGCCGTGTCAGCCGCCAGCTTGTTTTGCGCGGCTGTCAGGGCAGCCTGCGCATCCGTCACGGCCTGGTTGGCCGCAGTCAATGCCGCTTGATCAGCAACGACCTTGGCGTCAGCGGCCTGTGCGGCCGCATTGGCGACATAGTAGGCCTTGATCTTGCCGAGGCGGGAATTGGGCGAAGCATGGGCGAAGGCTTCGGCCGAGGCGTGGGCCGCATTCAGCGCACCAAAGGCGCTGGCATTGCCGCCGTTGCCGTTGCCGTTGCCGCCGGCATTGCTGTTGGCAGAGGCATTGCCGTTGCCATTTCCGTTACCGTTGCCATTGCCGTTGGATTTGCCGTTGCCGCCCGGGGCGGCCTGGGCCACGGAGGTGAACCCTGAAACCGGCGCGGCAACAGTTGCGGCACCAAGCAGGAATGCGGCGGCGGTCAGAATGGCGATCTTGCGATGGGTGAACATGGGCTGGTCTCCTCAGAATCAGATTGAACCCCCCAGTCCCTCAATAGGCCAAGACTACTAGCCCGCCCGGGCCACCACAAGCTGACAAGCGCTGTCAGGCAACTGTCAGATTGGTCAACCTGTCCAGCCCAAGCCTGCCGCAACGCAGTTCATGGTGAGCAGCAGCGGCATGTTGGGCGCGTCGCTTGGCTTGGCGGAGCGGCTTTCGCGCAGCAGTTGCACCTGCCAATTGTTGGCCTGATCCACCATTTCGCGCACGCGGTCAAAACGGCGGCGGAAGGAGTGGAAGCGTTCGCAGAGCTGCTTGTCGCCAGAGAGCTCAAGGATGACCTTTGAGGTGCGCTTGTGCTCATGGCGGATGAGGGCGAAGACGCGCTCGGCGTCGTTGCGGTTCTGCACCAGGCTGGCATATTTCTCGGCCACATCCATGTCGGCGAGGAAGAGCGACTTTTCAACTTCGTCAATGGCGAGACGGAAGCCTTGCGACTTGGCAAACATTTCGCGCAGCAGCTTGAGGCCCGCAGCGCCCCGCGCCGAGAGGAAATCGTCAAGCGCATAGCCCAGGCCATACCAGCCGGTGAGCAGGTGGCGGTTCTGGCTCCAGGCAAACACCCAGGGGATGGCGCGCAAATCGGAAAGGCCCTTGGCGCCAAAGCGGCGCGAGGGGCGCGAGCCGATTTTCAGCAAAGCCAATTCCTCCACCGGGCTGGCCTGCTGGAAATAGGTGATGAGTGCGGGATCATGCGCCAGCTTCTGATAGGCCTTGAAGGACAGTTGGGCGATTTCTTCCACCGCCGCCTGATGTTCGGGGTTCAGGCGCTGGACATCCTCGGCCTTGGATTTCAGCGAATGCAGCAGCACGGCTGAGGTGAGCGTTTCGAGATTGATCTGCGCCGTGCCGCGGTTGGCGAATTTGGAAGACACCACTTCGCCCTGCTCTGTCACGCGCATGCGGCCGCCCACCGTGCCTGCGGGCTGGGCCGCAATGGCGCGGCCGGCGGGCGCGCCACCGCGCGAAACCGAGCCGCCACGGCCATGGAAAAAGGAAATGGCAATGCCGGTTTTCTCGCCCACGCGGATGAGGCGGCGCTGCGCTTCGAACAATTCAAACGAGGCGCAGAAGAAGCCGCCATCCTTGTTTGAATCCGAATAGCCCAGCATGATTTCCTGCGCGCCGCCATTGAAGGCGACGGACTTTTGCACCACCGGATTGGCCAGCAGGCTTTCCATGATGGCGGGGCCGGCGCGCAAATCTTCGATGGTTTCAAACAGCGGCACCACGCGGATGCGGCAGGTTTCATGGGAGGCACTGTCAGCAAACAAGCCGCAATACTTCGCGAGCAGATAAAGGCCCAGCACGTCATCGGCGCTTTGCGTCATTGAAAGGATGAAGGTGCCGATGGCTTTCGGGTCTGGCCCATCCAGCGTTTCGCGGATGAGATGGAGAAGGCCCAGCAGTTCCTTGGCTTCTTCCGAAAGGTCGCGGAACTGCGGCACGAAGGCCATGGGCTTTTCCAGCTCGGCGCGGATCCAGCCTGACCATGCAGCGGAGTGCAGCGCGGGCGCTTCTTCCTTGGCCAGGGGATTCATCTTGCGCCAGATTTCGGCCAGCACGCGGTTGGTCACCGTCGTGTTCTGGCGAAGGTCCAGAGCGGCAGTGCGGAAGCCGAAGATCTCAGCCTCCCAGCGCACCGGGCGGATGAGGGTGACGGCAAGGCCACCCACGCGCATGTCGGACAGCGCGTCTTCGGCCTTGCGCAGCAAGGCGATGAATTCATCGACAATGGCGAAGGGCCTGGCCTTCAAACCAGCTTCAAATGTTGCTTTCAGCCTTGCCCGCAAGGCACTGAAATATTGGCGGAAAGGCTCCACCGCATTGCGGCGGCGCAAGGATTCGCCGCGGCCCGAGAGGCTCACCTGCTCCTCAATGAGCGCGGTGAAGGATTCCGGAATGGGCATTTCCAAGGTGGAAATGGAAATGAATTGGGCCAGCTCTTTCAGCTTCAAGTCCAGCCGCGAGACAGATGCGGCGGCATTGGCGGCCAGCGCCTTGCGCGTGGTTTCCACTGTCACGAAGGGGTTGCCGTCCCGGTCGCCGCCAATCCAGCTTGAGAATTTCAGCGGCGGGCGGATGTTGCTGGCCTGCTCCGGGAAATGGCGCTGCAGGGCATGTTGCAGGATGTCACACACCGCCGTGGTTCGGTCAAACAAGGCGTCGCGGAAGAAGTGCAGGCCCCAGGCCACTTCGCTTTCCACGGTTGGCTTTTCGGCGCGCACTTCGCCTGTCATCCAGAGAAGGTCAATCTCATTGCGAAGCTGGAACAGCAGGTTGTCGCGCTCGCGCGGCGTCCAGCGCGGGCTTTCGAGTTCATAGAGCTTGAGATAGATGCGGCGGTGGATTTCCAGAACGGTGACGCGCTTGGCCTCAGTGGGATGCGCGGTGATGGTGGGGCCCACATCAAGGATGGCCAGCACCTTTTCCACCTGTTCGCCGGTGATGCCCGCGGCCGCGGCCTGGCCCAGGCTTTGGGCCAGCGAGCCGCCCACCTGATCCGGCCCCGCCTGCTTTTCAATGGCGCGGCGGTTCCTGATGGCGGCGTTTTCCTCGGCGATGTTCATGAGCTGCAGCCAGATGCCAATCACCTGCAGGGCATGTTCCACCAGATGGGGCGGGATGTTTTGCGCTGCGGCGGCGTCATCGAGAATGGGCAGAACCTCCGGCTCGCGCGCCTTGATCACCTGGCGCAGCAGACCGCGCAGCATGGCGGTGATCTCATCGATATAGGATGTGTCTTCGGTTTTAGGGGCGGTCATCAGGTTCATGAGGGGATTTGTGCAACGCAACATAACCGGAGTCAATCGCCAATGCGCCAACTGCCCTCACAATCTGCCTCAGGCGCAGCACTGCCCCTTGGCCTTGGCTGTGCCGCCGCAGCATGCATCTCCGGCTTGGCCAGCCAAATTGCCCGCGCTGGCGCGGGTTGCCGGCTTGCAGTGGGCGGCGCGGGGTGCGAGATGCACCACCAGCGCTTCCGGCTGCGCATCCACCGCCGCAACCTGGTAGAGGGCCAGCGCCTCGCCCGGGCGGCTGATTTCAAACACCAGTTCGCCCTGCAATTGCTTGTGGCCAAGAATGCTGGCGAATTTGGCGCTTTTCATGCGCCCCTCCTCCGGCCCCGGCAGATCGAGAAGCTGCACCACCGTTTCATCCCAGGCTTCCTCATTGCGCCCGCAATCGAGGCCACGCACCGTCGTGTGCTTGATTTCAGTGATGTGAAACCCGGCCCCCAGTTCCCACCCGGCATGGCGCAGCTTGACCGGCAGGTTGGCCGTGCTGGCGAAATCGAGATAGCTGCCGATGGTGGCGGGAGCTGGTTTTGCTTCAAAACTGGCGGCTGGCGCAGTACAACAAGTCATCTTGATCCTCTCTGGTTACTAAAACATTCATTTGAATATTTGAATAATGAAACAAAGTCAAGCCATCGCCGCCCTCTCCGGGCTGGCACAGGAAACGCGCCTCGACATCTTCCGCCTTCTGGTGAAAGCGGGCGACGGCGGGCTGGCTTCCGGCGCGCTGGCGGAAAAGCTGAAGATTTCAGCGGCCAGCGCCTCGTTTCATTTGGGCCAGCTGGAGAATGCCGGGCTGATCAGCAGCGGGCGGGTTTCACGCTCGATCATCTACAAGGCCAAGTTCGAGGCCGTGGGCGCGATGATCAACTTCCTGCTCGAAGATTGCTGCGCAGGCGACCGGCGGGTGAAGGCGTGCTGCTGAACCTGCGATATGGGCTAGCCATGCCCCGCCGCGCTGGCTAGTAAGCGGCCATGCTTTCGATTTCCAACCTCAGCTATCGCATTGGCGGGCGCCTGCTTTTGGACCATGCCTCGGCGGTCATCCCCTCCGGCCACAAAGTGGGCCTGGTGGGGCGCAACGGCACGGGGAAATCCACGCTGCTCAAACTGATCATGGGTGATCTGGCTTCCGAATCCGGCGAGGCCTCGGTGCCGCGCGGCGCCAAGATCGGCTCGGTGGCGCAGGAAGCGCCGGGCGGCGATGAAACGCTGCTGCAGGTGGTGCTGGCGGGCGACAAGGAGCGGGCGTCCCTCTTGCGCGAGGCCGAAACAGCAACAGACCCGCACCGCATCGCCGAAATCCAGACGCGGCTGGCCGACATCAACGCCCATTCGGCTGAGGCGCGCGCTTCCGTGATCCTCGCGGGCTTGGGCTTTGCGGAAGAGGCGATCAACGGCCCCTGCTCGGCCCTTTCCGGCGGCTGGCGCATGCGCGTGGCGCTGGCGGCAGCGCTGTTCGGCGCACCGGATGTCTTGCTGCTGGACGAGCCCACCAACTATCTCGACCTTGAAGGCACGATCTGGCTGCAGGATTACATCCGCGACTATCCGCACACCATTCTGCTGGTGAGCCATGACCGTGACCTCCTCAACATCGCTGTCAATTCGATCCTGCATCTCGAAGGCCAGAAGCTGACGCTTTATCAGGGCACCTATGACATCTTCGAGCGGCAGCGTCGCGAGAAGCAGGCGCTGAACGCCAAGATGAAAAAGAAGCAGGATGAGCAGCGCGCCCACATGCAGGCCTTCATCAACCGCTTCAAGGCCAAGGCCAGCAAGGCCACCCAGGCGCAAAGCCGCATCAAGGCGCTGGCGAAGCTTGAGCCCATCGCCGACATGGTGGAAGACCGTGTGGCGCCCTTCATCTTCCCCAACCCGGAAAAGGCGCTGGCGCCGCCGGCCTATTCCTTCGAGAAATGCGGCATCGGCTATGGCGAGCGCGTGGTCTTGCGCAACATCTCGCTGCGCATGGACCCGGACGATCGCATCGCCCTGCTCGGTTCCAACGGCAATGGCAAGTCCACCTTCGCGAAGCTGATCTGCGGCAAGCTGAAGCCGATGCTGGGCGAGATGCACCATCACCCGAAGATTTCGGTGGGCTATTTCGCCCAGCACCAGCTGGATGAGCTGGATGAAAGCCGCACGCCGTTTGAATATGTCAGCACGCTGATGCCCGATGCGCCGGTGGCGCAGCGGCGCGCGCGGCT
>JAGWTZ010000044.1 GCA_028868695.1 Alphaproteobacteria bacterium
GGGGGCGGACTGACAGTTCACCTGATGCTCAATTCCTGCCGGCGCGTGGGGCAACCCAACGCACTTCTGGCCACTTAAAACACAGTGGCACCCGCGTCGGATTATCCCACGCGTCTCCCTTCTACTCTCTGCCCCGCACGCCACGGGGCAACCAAGGGAAAAGCCGTGTCCATTTGACATCCCGGCCATCCTCCCCCAGAAGCGGCGCGCCATGGCCAATCTGCTTCTCAACCTGCAAGACATTTCCCTCACCTTCGGCGGCCGCCCCGTGCTGTCGGGCGCGGAACTGATGCTGCATGATGATGACCGGATGTGCCTTGTGGGCCGCAATGGCTCGGGCAAATCCACACTGCTCAAGATCGCCGCCGGCCTCGTGGAGCAGGATGCCGGCGCCCGCTTCCTCCAGCCCGGCACCACGCTGCGCTACCTGCCGCAGGAGCCGGATTTCACCGGCTTCGGCACCGTGCTGGATTATGTCGAGGCAGGCCTCGGCCCCACCGATGATCCCTACCGCGCCCGCCATTATTTGACCGAGCTTGGCCTCACCGGCGAGGAAAATCCGGCAACACTCTCCGGCGGTGAGGCCCGCCGCGCCGCACTCGCCCGCACGCTGGCGCCGGAGCCAGATATCCTGCTGCTGGATGAGCCCACCAACCATCTCGATCTCCCCGCCATCGAATGGCTGGAAGCCGAGCTCAAGTCCCTGCGCTCGGCCTTCATTCTCATCAGCCATGACCGCCGCTTCCTCGAGCGCCTCTCCAACCGCACCGTGTGGCTGGACCGTGGCGAAACCCGCCGCCTGGGCCAGGGCTTCGCCGCCTTCGAGGAATGGCGCGACAAGCTGCTGGAGGAAGAAGAGATCAACCAGCAGAAGCTGGCCCAGCGCATCGCCACCGAGGAACACTGGATGCGCTATGGCGTCACCGCCCGCAGGAAGCGCAACATGCGCCGCGTCGGCCTGCTCGCCAGCCTGCGCAAGGAGCGCAAGGATTATGTCGGCCAGCAGGGCCAGGTGAAGCTCGCCGCCTCGTCAGGCGAACTCTCGGGCAAGCTGGTGTTTGAGGCCCACAAGATTTCCAAGAGCTTCGGTGAGCGCGCCATCGTCTCGAACCTTGATCTCCTCGTGCTGCGCGGAGACAGGCTGGCCATCGTCGGCCCCAATGGCGCGGGCAAGACCACGCTCATCAAGCTCATCACCGGCGCGCTGGATCAGGATGCCGGCGAGATCAAGCATGGCACTAACCTGCAAGTGGTCTCGCTCGATCAATCGCGCGCCAGCCTGAACCCTGATGATATGGTGCAGGATGTCATCACCGCCGGCCGTGGCCAGCAGGTCACCGTGAATGGCGAGACCAAGCATGTCGTCACCTACATGCGCGATTTCCTGTTCCGCCCGGAGCAGGCGCGAACGCCCGTGTCGGTGCTGTCGGGTGGTGAGCGCGCCCGCCTCATCCTGGCGCGGGAACTGGCCAAGCCCTCCAACTTCCTGGTGCTCGACGAGCCCACCAATGACCTTGATCTTGAAACCCTCGACCTGTTGCAGGAACTGCTGGTGGATTATCCCGGCACCGTGCTGCTCGTCAGCCATGACCGTGACTTCCTCGACAAGCTGGCCACTTCGGTGCTGATGCATGAAGGCGGCGGCAAGTGGCTTGAATATGCCGGCGGCTATACCGATATGCTGGCCCAGCGCGGCAAAGGTGTGGAAGCCCGCAAGGTTGAAGCGGCCCCCAAGCCCAAGGCTGAAGCCAAGCCAGCCGCCGCACCAGAGCCCGCCAAGGTCAAGCGCAAGCTTTCCTTCAAGGAGAAGTTCGCCCTCGAAAGCCTGCCGAAAAGAATGGAAGAACTGAAGGCCGAGCTCGCCAGGCTAGAGCAGGAATTGGCCGATCCTGCCCTCTTTGCGCGTGATGCCGCGCGCTTCACCAAAACATCCACCCGCCAGGCCGAAGCCAGCCTTGAGCTTTCCGCCGCAGAGGATCAATGGCTGGAGCTCGAACTGCTGCGCGAGGAACTGGAAGGCTGAGGCCGGCGCTCAGATGTCCAGCGGCGCGATGTTCTTGAATGCCGCCCGCAAGGCCTTGGACCATTCGCTCGAGACCATGCGGAAGTAGGGGTCATCCTGGCCGATGCGCTTCATGTGCTCGAACTTCAGGCTGCCGGTCTCATAAGTCAGCATGTCGATGGGCAAGCCCACGCTGAGGTTGGAGCGCAAGGTGGAGTCAAATGACACGAGGATCATCTTGGCCGCCTCGCCCAGCGGCATCTTGGCCTCCGCCACCCGGTCCAGGATCGGCTTGCCATATTTGTGCTCGCCAATCTGGAAGAAGGGTGTGTCCGGCGTCGCCTCAATAAAATTGCCCTCGCCATAAATCTGGAAAAGGCGCGGCCGTTCCTTGCCGATCTGCCCGCCGAAGATGAAGCTGGCGGTGAAGGCCTCGCCCTTGGCGCCAAGATGTTCGCCGTCGATGCGCCGCACCTCGCGGATCGCCTTGCCCACAATGCGCGCCGCCTGGAACATGGTCTTGGCCGCAAACAGGCTGTTGGGCGAGGTCTTGGCGCTGCGCCCCTCCATCGCCTCATTGAGCAGGCTGGTTACTGCCTGCGTCACCGCAAGGTTGCCCGCCGTGAGCAGGACAAACACTCTTTCGCCGGGCTTGGCCCAGCTGTGCAGCTTCTTGAACTTGCCCACATTGTCGAGCCCGGCATTGGTGCGCGTATCCGCCGCCATCACCAGCCCTTCGTCAATCAGCAAGCCAACGCAATAAGTCATGGAATCTCCCGTTGCGGCCTACTGTTGGGACATTTCCACGCGCACTTCAACACTCATGTGCTCGCCCGTCCCGCCGCGCCGGCAGCCGCGCACCGGGGCCGTGCCAGCCGCATCAAGGCCGCAGGCCACCCGCACATAATGGTCAGTAGGGCATTTCAGGTTGGCGGCGTCAAAGCCCACCCAGCCGAGGTCCGGCACCAGCGCCTCGGCCCAGGCATGGGCGGCGGGGGAGACATCATCGGCCACCAGATAGCCCGTCACATAGCGGGCCGGAACGCCAGCCTTGCGCGCCAGCCCGATGAACACATGGGCGTGGTCCTGGCAAACGCCGCGCCCCTGTGCGAAGGCTTCGGCCCCGGTGGTGTGGGCATGGGTGGTGCCCGTCTCATAGGCAATGGCGCCGTGGGTGGCGGCCATCAGCTCATGCAGGAAGGGCAAGGCGGCGCGGGCGGCAGAGCCAAATCCCTGCAACAGCGCCTCCATCGGCTCGCTGGGAAGCGTTGCCGCCGTCTGCCGCAGGAACACCGCGTCCGGAACCGGAACGGAAAGCCCTTGCACAACGCCCGCCACATCGCGCACCTCGACAACCCCTTCCGCCACGATGTCATAGGCGCCGCTGCCCGGGTTTGAGGTGATGAGATGCACCTTGTTGCCGAAGGCATCGCGGTATTGCATCGCCTGCGCCATGCCCGGCGCCGACACCTGCCAGCTTTTCACAGATTGAGAGGCAAAGCTGTGCGGCGTCAGCAGCAGCCGCTGGATGGAATAGTCCAGCGCCGTGTCATAGGCATAATGGGTGATATGCTTGATGGTAAGCTGCATGGCGTCACGGGAAATGATAGGTCGTGGCGATGGATTGTGAAAGCTTGCCGTTGGCGGTGATGAAATCCTGCAGGAACTCATGCAGGCCGTTGCGGAAGATTTCGTCCATGTCGCCCTGCTTCAGGCTGGCCAGTGTCTGCTCGGCGATGGTGTGGCATTCATAGCTTTTGCCATAAAGGTTGGAGAGGCCCTGCAGCGCGGTATTGATCCATTGGTAAGAGAAGCGCAACGAGCGCGGCATCTCCTCGCGCAGGATCAGGAATTCCGAAACCAGCCAGGGCTTGTAGCGGCTGTCGCGGTAGAACCAGCGGTAAGACCGGTGCGCCGAAACCGAGCGCAGGATTTGCCCCCACTGCTGCACGTCAAGGTCGCTGCCCACATCGGAGGGGCGCGGCAGCAGGATGTAATATTTCACATCCAAAATCCGGGCCGTGGAATCCGCCCGTTCGATGAAGTTGCCAAGCTGGCTGAAATAATAGTTGTCGGTGCGCAGCATCGTGCCCAGCAGCGCGCCGCGGAAGGCCATGCAGCGCTGGCGGATCCATTCGAGGAATTCTGGCAGCCGTGCCGAACTCACCGTCTCCGGCTTGATCTGGGCAAACTCGTTCCAGGTGGAATTGATGCTTTCCCAAACATCCCGGGTCATCGCCGTGCGCACCGAGCGGCCATTATTGCGCGCCGTCATCAGGCAGGTCTTGATCGAGGAAGGGTTGTCGAGGTCAAACAGCAGATAGTTGATCACATTCTCCGCCGTCAGTTCCTTGTACTTCCTGTCATAGCCATAGGCGCAGGCCGAACTGAGCAGGGTGGAGCGCCAGTCATCCCTGTGCCCTTCGATGGTGCCCGGCATCAGGGAGATGCGGTATCCCACCTCCAGAAGCCGCGCCATGTTTTCGGCCCGCTCGACATAGCGGCTCATCCAGAACTGTGATCCCGCGGTGCGCCCCAGCATGGCTAATCCTCCAGCACCCAGGTGTCCTTGGTGCCGCCGCCCTGGCTGGAATTCACCACAAGGGAACCTTCCTTCAACGCCACGCGCGTCAGCCCGCCGGGCGTGATCCTGATCTTGTCCCCCGAAAGCACGAAGGGCCGCAAATCCACATGCCGCGGCGCCAGGCCTTGCGCGGCAAATGTGGGCACGGTGGAAAGCGCCAGCGTGGGCTGGGCGATATAGTTGCGGGCATTGGCCTTGAGCTTGGCGCGGAAGGCTTCAATCTCCGCCTTGCTCGATGTCGGCCCCACCAGCATGCCATAGCCGCCGGAGCCATGGACTTCCTTCACCACCAGTTCGGCCAGATGGTCCAGCACATAGGCCAGGCTGTCGGCTTCGGCGCAGCGCCAGGTGGGCACGTTCTTCAGCAGCGGCCTTTCGCCTGTGTAAAACTCCACCACATCAGGAATGTAGGAGTAGATCGCCTTGTCATCCGCAAGGCCAGTTCCGGGCGCATTCACCAGCGTCACGCGCCCCGCCCGGTACACATCGAATATGCCGGGAACCCCCAGGGCAGAATCGGGGCGGAATGTGAGCGGGTCGAGATAGGCATCATCAATCCGGCGGTAAACCACATCAACCTTCTTCGGCTCCTGCGTCGTGCGCATGTAGAGCCAGCCGTCTGAGACAAACAGGTCGTTGCCCTCACAAAGCTCCACGCCCATTTCATCGGCCAGGAAGGCATGTTCAAAGAATGCCGAATTGTGAATGCCCGGTGTGAGCAGGACTATCACCGGCTCACCCTTGCAGGCAGGCGGCGCCACGCTTTCAAGGGTGGAGCGCAGCATGACGGGATAATGCTCCACCGGCGCCACGCGCTGCTGGGCAAAAAGCTGCGGGAAGAGATACATCATCGCCTCCCGGTCCTCGAGCATGTAGGAAACGCCCGAGGGCGTGCGGCAATTGTCTTCCAGAACATGGAAGTCATTGTCCCCGGTGCGCACGATGTCGATGCCGATGATGTGCGAATAGATGCCGCGCGCCGGGTCCAGCCCCATCATTTCAGGCACGAAAGCGGCGTTGTTGATGATCGCCTCACGCGGGATGCGCCCGGCGCGGATGATCTCCTGGCGGTGGTAGATGTCATGCAAGAAGGCATTCAGCGCCCGCACACGCTGTTCAATGCCCAGAGACAGGCGCCGCCACTCCTGAGCGGCAAACACGCGCGGCACGATATCGAAGGGGATGAGCCGTTCGGAGGCCTCGCCGCTGCCATAAACGGCGAAAGTGATGCCCTGCTTGCGGAAAATCGCCTCGGCGTCGCCCAGCGCCTTGTGCACCTGATCGGGGCCCAGCCCCTTGAGCCAGTTCTGGATGCGGGCATAAGGCTCGCGAAGCCCCTCGCCCTTGCCATTCATTTCATCAAAGTATCGCGACATTGCTCACGCCCCGCAGCAAAGGTTGCGCTGCGTGAAACGCTTTCGCAAGGGGTAAATGGCGCAGTCAGGCGGCCTGCCGCGATTTTGGGCGCGTGGCCGCCTTTTTGCTCACCTGCCTTGCCACAGCAGGCTCTTGCCCAGTGCTGCCAACAGATCGGTGGAAGACACAATGCCCAGCACATGGTTCTGCGCATCGGTGATCACCACGTCATGCGTCTCGCCACTGGTCAAGACTGGCAGCAGGTTGATGGCTGCATCTTGCGGGCGGGCTGTGGCTGCGGGGATGGGGGCAAGCGTGCCGCTTTCCACCTCCGCATGGCCAACGACGCCGAGAAGCACGCCCGCGGCCGAAACCACCGGCAAGGCCCGCAATTCATGGCGCAGCAGAAGGTCTTTGGCTTCGGCCACGGAACTGGCGGCATCCAGCATCACCACATCCTTGGACATGATGTCGGCACAGCGCACCTCGCCATGGCTGCGCAAAAGGGCGCGCTGTTCCACCTGGCGCAACAGGCTGTCAAGGTCTCCGCGGTCAATGTCGAGTGTTTCGTGCATGTCGGCCAGCGCAGCGTCAATGTCTTGCGTCGTGAAACCGGCGCGCAGGGCGGGCGGCGCATCGGTGGTCTTGTGGCTGCTGGGGGCAGGGGCAGCCGGGCGGTGCGGATAATTGTGCCGCGCCATCTTGTGAAACAGGATGGCCAGCGCCACCAATGCCACTGAATTCACAGCAACAGGCATGAACGGAAACAGAAAGCCCAGGTCCTTCACCGCGGCCCCGCCCACCACGGCCGTCAGCGCGGCTGCCCCGCCCGGCGGATGCAGGCAACGGGTGAGCGACATCACAAGAATGGCCAGAGCCACGGCAAGCCCGCTGGCCAGGAAGGGGTCTGGCACCACATGGCTCACCACCACGCCGCTGAGGGCTGAAAGCATGTTGCCGCCGACCACCGACCAAGGTTGGGCCAAGGGGCTGGCCGGCACCGCGAACAGCAGAACTGCCGAGGCCCCCATCGGCGCCACGATCAGCGGCACAGCGGTGCTGTGGCCAAACACCAGCGTGCAGATCAGGCCCGTCAGCCCGATCCCTGCCAACGCCCCGGCGCAAGCCAGCAGCCTGTCCTTGAGTGTGGCCCCTGCCAAAAGGGGGTGAAACAACGCCAATCTTGCCTTCAACGGATTCTCCTCAGCCAATCCTGCAGCGGTTTGGCACAGCAGCGGCACTGGAGAAAGATGCCAGCGTCATTATTGGGCGAAATTCGTTTGAAATTCAGGCATTGCGCAGGCAACCTCAGGTCATGCGCGCCACCCCCGATCAGCTCAATGCCATTTGCCTTGCGAGCTTGCCGTGACCCGTTCAGCTTTTACAACGCCAGATGGCTGCAAGCTGGAATATGAGGTTTCCGGCCAGGGGCATCCCGTCCTCTGGCAGCATGGCTTGGGCGCGCCCTTCAGCCAGCCAGCGGCCGTTTTCCCTGAAGCCGATGGCTTCCAGCGCATCACTTTGGCCTGCCGGGGCCATGAAGGCTCTGACTTGGGCCCGCCTGGCGAACTCACCTTCACCGCTTTCAGCAATGATGCCTTGGCGCTTCTTGACCATCTTGGAATTGAACGCGCCGTGGTTGGCGGTATTTCACTGGGCGCAGCCGTGGCCATGCGCCTTGCAGCCCTTGCCCCGGCCCGCGTGAGGGCCTTGATCCTCGCCCGGCCCGCCTGGGTGGATCAGGTGACGCCTGACACCCAGGGTATCTATGTTGAAGTTGGGGCATGCATCGCCCGCCATGGCCTGGAACACGGCATCGGCCTCTTCCAGCAGCGCGCCGATTTTCGCGCGCTGATGCAGGCCTCGCCGGACAATGCCAAATCCATGCTCAGTTATTTTTCTCGTCCCCGCCCCGAAACCACCGTGGCGCTGCTTTCTGCCATCTCTTCGAGCTTCCCCGGCCTCAACCGCGCGCAAATCCGGTCCATCGCCGCCCCCACTTTGGTGATCGGCAATGGTGAGGATGTTGTGCACCCCCTGGCCTTTGCGCAAGAACTGGCCAGCCTCATCCCCGGTGCGGCGCTCGAAATCATCACCTCCAAGACGATAAATGCCGCCGCCTATGAACAGGAATTCAAGGCGGCATTGTCGCGGTTTTTCAAAAAGGTCATGCCATGAGTTCAAAGCCGCTGCTGGTCATCGACATTGGCGGCACGCATTTGAAGTTCGGTGCCATTCACGGCGATGAGACGCGCGTGCTCGGCCAGCATTTCCCAACTTCATCCCTGCGCAACGAAGATCCCATCGGCAGCCTCGCCGCCTTGATCAGGCAAGCCTCGCTGGCTCTCAACATTGAACCGGCGGCGGTGGTTTCCACAATCCCCGGCTTTCTTGATCCTGATCATGATCTTGTGCATTTTGCCGGCAACATTCCGCAATTCCGCAATGTGCGGGTGGCCAGCGCACTTACAGCGAGGCTGGGCCTGCCTGTGGTTTTGGAGCGCGATTCAGTGATGTGCCTGCAGGGCGAGTGGCTTTCAGGCGCGGCGCGCGGAGCCAACCATCTCCTCGGCCTGTTCTTTGGTACGGGTGTTGGAGGTGCTTTTTTGCAAAATGGCCAGCCCTTCCGCGGCGCGGGCTATGCCCTGGAAATCGGTAACATGCCTTTCAAGGGCGAGGGCCGCAAGCATGAGAACATGCGGGATGATTGCCTGGAAGCATATGTCTCTGGCCGCGCGCTGCTCGGCATCGCAACGCGCCACGGCGTGCCGATCACTGAAGTCTTCGCGCTGCAGGATTCCACCCCGGTACTGGCCAAGGAGATCACGAAGTTCCTTCTCGATTTCTCCATCGCCATTGGCATCGGCGTGGCGTTGTTTTCGCCTGACACCATTTTGCTCGGCGGCGGCATTTGCGAAATGAAGGGTTTCCCCCGTGAGCAGATGGCAAGCATGGTGGAGGCGAATGCCCCGTTTGAGGAAATGGGCAAGAAGTTGGATCTGCGCTGGGCTGCCTTGGGCTGGGAGGCCGTCCTGATTGGCGCCAGGCAGGCTGCTGCGGCTGCCGGTATCGGGATTTAGAATTTCGTGCTGCTGGAATAGGTCTTGCGCAGAAATTCAAGGAAGTTGTCGCGCAATTGCCGGGTGTGGGCGTGGGCCAGCTGGTCGGCGCGCTCCACATCCTTGTTGCGGATGGCGGCGATCATCTCTTCATGCTCGTCGGTGAGCAGCTTTCCGTCCCGCGTCCTTTCAATATAGTCGAAATGCAGGTGCAGGATACGCCGGCCCTCATCGAGCAGCTTTTCGTAGAACTGCGCCATGTAAGGGTTTTTACCCGCCTGGGCGATCGCCATGTGGAACAGCTTGTTGGTTTCCGACATGGCGAGATGGTCCATGCTCGCGACCGCGGCGATGAAGCCTTTTTGCGCTTCGGCAATGGCCGCAAGATCAGCCTCCGTGCGCAATTCCGCCGCAAGCCTGGTGTTCACGCGCTGCGCAATATCCAGCGCATCGACATATTTGGGAAAGCGCGTGATATCGACGGGTGCCACAATGCTGGTGCGGTTTTGCAGGGTGACCACCAGCCCATCACCGGAGAGGCGGATCAACGCCTCGCGGATGGGGGAGCGGGAAAAGCCGAAGCGCCGCGAAAGCCCCGTTTCGTCCAATAGCGCCCCCGGTTCCAGCTTCAAGGACAGGATTTCCTGGCGCAGCACGTCATAAACGCCTTTCCAGCCCGCGCTCCTGGAGCCGCTTTCGGTCTTTTTTGCCTTGCCCGCCACGCCCATTGCCTCATTCCTCCCCGCAAAACCCACCGGGTTGAGCCACTCATAACATAAGGGCTTGACATTGTCGACGTGTTGTCGACAATATGTGTGCAAGATTTTGGATGCCATCAATGGGCAGGAGAACGCGCATGAGCGAAGCGAAAGTGGCCATCATCACTGCAGGCGGCAGCGGCATGGGGGCGGCAGCCACCAAGCGGCTGGCGGCGGACGGATTTCGCGTCGCCGTCCTTTCTTCCTCTGGCAAGGGTGAGGCTCTGGCCAAGGAATTGGGCGGCATCGGCGTGACAGGTTCAAACCAATCCAATGATGACGTGAAGCGGCTCGTTGATGCCACGCTCGACAAATGGGGCCGCATTGATGTGCTGGTGAATAGCGCAGGTCACGGCCCCCGCGCGCCGATCCTTGAAATTTCCGATGCGGATTGGATCAAGGGCATGGATGTCTATTTCCTCTCCGCCGTGCGGCCCACCAGGCTGGTGACGCCGGTGATGCAAAAGCAGAAGGGCGGAGCCATCATCAACATCTCCACCGCCTGGGCCTTCGAGCCTTCGGCCATGTTCCCGACCTCTGCTGTCGCGCGCGCCGGGCTTGCCGCCTTCACCAAGGTCTTTGCTGATACCTATGCTGCCGACAACATCCGCATGAACAATGTGCTGCCTGGTTGGATCGACAGCCTGCCCGCCACTGAAGAGCGCCGCAAGTCAGTGCCCTTGCAGCGTTACGGCAAGGCAGAGGAAATCGCCGGCACCATCGCTTTCCTTGCATCACCCGCCGCCGCCTACATCACTGGCCAGAACATCCGCGTGGATGGTGGCATTACCCGTTCGCTCTAATAAAGGATCACCCAGATGAAACTCTCAGGCGTCATGCCCGCCCTTGTCACCCCCTTCGATGCCAAAGGTGAAATTGACTTCAAGGCTTTCGAAAAGCATCTCACCAACATGCGCGCTGCCGGTGTCACCGGCTGGGTTCCCTGCGGCTCCACCGGTGAATACAGTGCCATGTCCGACGCGGAGCGCGATCAGGTGCTGAAATTCGTCAAGGATTTCGCCAAACCCGGAGAAATTCTGATCGCTGGCACCAACGCCCCGCACACCAAGGGCGTCATCGCCAACACCAGGCGCGCCAAGGAGATCGGCTATAACACAGTTCTCCTCGCCACACCTTTCTACACCAAGCCAACGCAGCAGGAATTGATCCGTCATTTCACCGCCGTGCTGGATGCGGTGGATGTCAACATCGTTCTCTATTCCTATCCCGCCAAGGATGGCATTGAGCTGGAATGGGAGTTGCTGGATGCGCTGGCCGATCATCCGCGCGTCATTGGCATCAAGGAAAGTTCAGGCTCCCTCCAGCGCGCCGTCGGCATCGCCACGCGCTACAAGGGCAAGCTGCAACTCGTTTCCGGCTCGGATGACATCGCGCTCGATTTCATGTTCTGGGGCGCGGATTCCTGGATCTGCGGGCCCGCCAACTGCATGGCCAAGGCTGTGTGTGACCTTGACCGCACTTACCGCTCCGGCAACCTGGCCAAGGCGCGCGAACAGATGGCAACACTCTATACCGCCATGAACATCCTTGAATCCGGCAAGTTCGTGCAGAAGGTGAAATATGGCTGCGAATTGCAGGGCACGCCTGTGGGCGAGACGCGCATGCCATTGGGCGCGCTGACGGCCGAGGAAAAGGCCGCCTTCCGCGCCGCCATGGAACCGATCATCAACTGGAAATAACGGGGCAGGGCATGGCCACTCTTGTCATTGGCGCAGGCATTGTTGGTTCGGCCATCGCGCTTGAACTGCGGCGGCGTGGCGTGGATACCACGCTGGTTGAAGCTGATGAACCCGGCATGGGCGCATCCTTCGGCAATGTCGCCTCCATCGCGGTCACTGAATTCATGCCCGCATCGCGCCCCTCGGTGTGGCGGCATATTCCAGGCTGGCTGATGGACCCGGAAGGCCCGGTCTGCATCCGCCCATCCTATTTCCCAAAGGCCCTGCCATGGCTCATCCGCTTTGCGGCTGCGGGCCTGCCAAAACGCATGCGCGCCCTGGAAGCGGCAGGCGCTGCCCTGTGCGCCCGGGTCCATGAGGATTTGGCCGTTCTGCTCAAGGCCTCGGGCCAGCAGGACATGCTGACGGATACGGGCTGCCTCTGTCTTTTTGCCAATGATGCCGAGCTGCGGGCCGACCGTGAGCACCTGGAGGCATTGGACAGGCACGGCGTGCCTTACAAGCACCTCACAGGTGATGAATTGCGCGCTCTGGAGCCGGCAATCTCGCCAAACATCGCAAGGGCCGTCCTGTTTGCCGAGAACCGGTCGGTCAAAAGTCCCCACAAGCTTGTGATGGGCTACGTGAACGCCTTCGAAAAGCTGGGCGGCAAGCGTGAGAAGGGCAAAGTGGTGGCCTTCACGCGTGAAGGCCGGAAGGTCACCGGCGTGCAGCTTGAGGACGGCCGCCAATTAATGGCAGATCAGACCATCGTCGCTTGCGGCGCGAGGTCCCACCAGCTTTCAAAACTGCTTGGCGATATCATGCCGCTGGAAACCGAACGCGGCTACCACACCCAAATCATGGCGCCGGGCATTAGCCTTTCGCATTCCATCATTTGGCCGGCCAAGGCCTTCATGGTGACACCAACAGCAGGCGGACTGCGCGTGGGGGGAACCGTCGAATTGGCGGGCCTTGAGGCCGCGCCGAACTACCGCCGTTCCGAGATCACCGTGAAACGCGCCAAGGAAGCGTTGCCCGGACTGCAAGACCGCGATTCAAAGCAATGGATGGGCCACCGCCCATCTTTCCCGGATACCATTCCGGTGATTGGCGCTTCGCCCAACATGCAAGGCGTGCTCTATGCCACCGGGCATGGCCATCTCGGTCTCACGCTTTCGGCAACCACCGCGCGCCTGATCGCGGACCTCGCCACTGGCCAAAAGCCGCCGCTGGATATCACCCCGTTCCGCGTCAATCGCTTCTGAGGGCGTGCAATGACCCTTTCGGGCCAAACCATTCTGGTGACGGGAGCTACCGGCGCGATTGGCCAGGCCATCTGCGCAAGCCTGGCGCGGGAAGGTGCGAAGGTCGTCATCCACTATGGACGAAACCGTGCTGTGGCTGAAAAGCTTCTGGCGGCGATCGGCGGCGGTGGCTGGTGCCTTGCAGCGGATCTTTCGCAGGCCGGTGCTGCGACGCGACTGTGGGAAGACGCAGAAGCGCTGGCAGGCACAATCACCGGTCTCGTCAACAATGCTGGCATCCGCTCCGAGGTGCCTGTCGATGCGCCGCTCGATCAATGGCAAGCTGTTTGGGAACGCGAGTTCCGGGTGAACTTCTTCGCGGCGGTTGATCTGACGCGCGCAGCCATCCGGCATTTCCGCCAAGTGGGTGGCGGGCGCATCATCAACATGGCCAGCCGCGCAGGCCAGCGGGGCTATGCCTCGAACGCCATGGCCTATGGCGCGTCCAAGGCGGCACTGATCAATCTCACCAAATCGGTGGCGCAAAGCCATGGCAGCGAGGGCATCACGGCTGTGGCGCTGGCTCCCGGCTGGGTGCGCACCGAAATGGCCGAGGCTTTCATCGCCCAGCATGGTGAGGCGGCGGCGCTGGCGGGCATCCCCATTGGTGCAATGGCCAAACCTGAAGAGATCGGTGAACTCGCCGCCTTTGTCATGCGGCCCAGCCAGGCCTCGCTCAATGGCGCGGTTCTGGATGTGAATGGTGGCAGTTATCTGCGTTAGGAGAATTGATGCGTTTCAAGGACAAGGTTGTGGTGGTGACGGGTGCGGCTGGCGGCATTGGCTCGGCCATTGGCAGGCGCTTCGCAAGCGAGGGCGCCAAGGTCGTGATCACCGATGTGAACAGCGAAGGCGCTGAGGCCAGCGCCGCGGTCATCCGGGCCGCCGGCGGCGCGGCGTGGGCCTATGCCTCGGATATCTCGGCTGCGGAAGGCTGCAAGGCGGTCATTGCGGATGTAATGGCCAGGGAAGGCCGCATCGACGTCTTGTGCAACAACGCCGGCATCAACCGGCGCGGCAATCTCCTGTCACTCACCGCTGAAGATTGGCGCCTGTCGTTCGCCATCAATATCGACGCGATGTTTCACCTCTGCCAGGCGGTGCTGCCGCACATGATTGCAGCGGGTGGCGGCGCCATCGTCAACACGGCATCGCAATGGGGCCTCTACCCCGCGCCAAATCACATCGCCTACAATGTCACCAAGGCTGCGGTGGCCAGCTTCACGCAGAACCTGGCCCGCGACTATGCGCACCAGAATGTGCGCGTGAACGCCGTTTGCCCCGGCGAGATTCACACGCCCATGCTGGAAGCCGGTGTGAAGCGGTCTGGCCGCACCATTGCTGATCTCGACAAGCTGGTGCCCTTCGGCCGCATCGGCAGGCCGGAGGAGGTTGCAGCGCTGGTGGCTTTCCTGGCTTCCGATGAAGCCGCCTTCATGTGCGGTTCACTGGTGGAGATAACAGGCGCACAAGCCGTCGCCTGATCATTGCATGAGGTTGCCCATGTGGAAGAACAAGGTGGAAATTCTGAAGGTCCATTGCCAGGGCGAAATCGGCAATGTGCTGGTGGGCGGCGCGCCTGAAATCCCCGGGGCCACGCTGCTCGAACAGATGAACCATATCAACAAGGTTGATGACAGCTTGCGCCGGTTCGTCACCTTTGAGCCACGCGCCAGTGTCGCCATGTCGGTGAACCTGCTGCTGCCGCCGAAAAATCCGCTGGCAGATGCGGGTTTCATTGTCTTGCAGGCTGACCGTGCGCATCCCATGTCCGGGAGCAACTGCATTTGCGTGGTGACGGCATTGCTCGAAACCGGACGGGTGAAGATGCAAGAGCCCGAGACCATCGTGAAGGTGGATACGCCCGCAGGCCTCATCACCGCGCGCGCCCGCTGCAAGGATGGCCGTTGCCTCTCCGTCAGCCTCGACAACGTGCCCTGCTTTGCCGAAGTGCTGGACCAAAAGATCGAAACCCCGCAATGGGGTGTGATCAAGGCCGATGTCGCATTCGGCGGTGTCTACTATGCGCTTGTTGATGCCAGCCAGATCGGCCTTGCCATCGAGCCTGCCAACGCCCGCGCCCTCGCGGAAGCAGGCATTGCGCTCAAGGCGCTGATCAATGCGCAAGTGAAGGTGCAACATCCGGAAATGCCAGCCCTCAACGATGTGGCTTATGTCATGTTCCGCGGCCGCGACGCCGATGGCGGCGTGCGCACCTGCACGACATTGAAGCCCGGGCGGGTGGACCGCAGCCCCTGCGGCACAGGCAGCTCCGCCAATCTTGCCTGCCTTTACGCGCGCGGCGAAGTGAAATTGGGAGACAGCCGCCGCAGCCGCTCCATCATTGGCGGCGAGTTCCTGGCTGAGGCCATCGGCGAAGCCGCGGTGGGCAACCGCCGCGCGGTTCTCCCCCGCATCACCGGCCAGGCATGGATATTCGGCCGCGAGGAGTTGCGCCTGGATGCCGGCGACCCATTCCCCAAAGGCTTCGCGCTCTCCGACTCATGGGGCAGCCAAGTGGGTGAACTGGGTTAGGCAGTGTGGAGGGATGGTGCCGCTTGCGTGACTCGAACACGCGACCCCCGCATTACGAATGCGGTGCTCTACCGACTGAGCTAAAGCGGCTTGCCGGAAATGTGGCCAAGTGAATCCTAGCCAACGCTGGGCTGGTTAGACGGTTTTGGAGGGCATTTCAACTGCTTTGCTCAACGCCCGGATCGTCGGGCGGCGGCGGCAGGGCTGAAGGTGTTTCGCCCGTGCCTGCCGCAGGGGCAGGGGCTGCCACGCCATGGCGCAAACGCAGCGGCGCGCCATGTGTTGCAAAAGGCACGCGCCATTCACAAGCCACCAACTCGCCAGTCACCGGGGAAACCGGCACCCAGCGGGTGGCCGCCACGCCGTCGCTCACCCACATCGGGTCACGCGGCGCCTGCACGGCCTGGGCCAGCCAGTCGCGGCTTTTGGCTGTTTGCCCGGCTGCATCTTCAATCTCGGCCATCAAGGCGCAAACGCTGGCGGGCGCCCGGCTGTTGGCCAAAGGCGCCAGCACATTGCGCGCCGCATCCTGCCGCCCGGCATCAAGCGCGGCGCGGGCCAGCGCGATGCGGCCTTCGCTGCTGGCAGGCTCATTGCCTGTCAAATCGCGCACCCGCTCAAACTGGTTTTCGGCGCTGTCATCATGCAGCTTTGCTGCCGCTGCCGCGAGGTCGCGGTGTGGCGAAAGAGCCCAAGTGGCCCGCAGCGCCTTAAGCGCCTTGCGGGCATTGCCGGCCGCGCCATGCAGCCGGGCCAGAACTTCGGTGGCAGGCACAAGCGAGGGGTCAAGCTCATGCGCCGTTCCGGCCAATTGCAGCGCATGGGGCGCATTGCCGGATTCATCGGCCAGCGCCTGGGCCGTGAGCAAGGCGGCCTGCTTGCGGGCCGCTTCGTCACGCGCCATCAAACCTGCCTTGGCCTGCTGCGCCACATTGCGGGCAGCAGCCTCCCATTCCTTGTGGGCAATGAGGCTCTGCAGCACTGCCGTGGCGGCCCAGGGAAGGCGCGGGTTGCGGGCCAGCGCGGCCTCGGCATGCTTGCGCGCGGTGGGCCAATCTTCGGCACCACGCGCATCGGCAAACAGCCCGCGCAGTCCCAGAACTTCCGTGTCTGGATTTTGCGAGAGGCCTTCAAACACCCGGCGCACTTCGTCGCGGTCGCCGCGCAACTGGGCCGCTTGCGCCCCCAGCAGTTTCACCAGCGGCTCGGCCGCCAGGGTTTCGCCTGCGATGGCCGCATGCCGCGCGGCCGCCTGATGATCGCCAGCCCCGGCCGCCACAATGCCGCGCGAAAGCGATTCATAGGCCTTGCGCGTGCGGCGGTGGCGGGCGCTCTCACGCAGCCGCGCCGGCGTGCGCCACAGGGCGCGCACGCTGCGCACGACGATGTAAAGCAGGACAAATGCCAGGCCAAGCGTGACGATGCCAACCAGCACTGAGAGATGGATGTCGCGCCCCAGCCATTGAATGCTGATGCTGCCCGGCCTGTCAGCCAGCCAGGCAATGCCCAGCCCCGCCAGCAGCAGCAGGAGGAAGCGCCACACCAATTTGATCATGATCAGCCCTTCGCCGCGATTTCGCGGGCCGCAGCCGCAGAGATTTTTTCAACCGCTTGCTCAAGCTTCAGGCGACGCTGCGCCTTGTCGCGCCACATTTCCACGCCGGAGGGGAGAACCATGCCCGGCTTGGCCAGTGCGTCCGTGGCCTGCTGCAAATCACCGGAAGCAGCAAAGGCCACGGCCTTGGCCACTTGCGTGGCCGCGTCATCGCCGCCCGTTGGCGTGATGGTCACGAGGTTTGAAAGCCATCCGCCAATCCTGTCCATCCAGCCGCTCTCTCCCGCCGCCTGCGGGGCAGGCTTGGGAAGGTTCTGCGCAAGCCCGGCCAATTCCTTGCTGAGCTGTTCGGCATTGGGCAGGCCTTGCCCCGCATCAAGCGCCAGCACGTCATATCCCTCAGCCGCAGGCAGGAGCTTTTGAACCACGCCCAGCACATCGTGATAGCTTTGCCCCGCAGCAACTTGCGCCTTGAGTGTATCCACGGCCTGTTTCAGTGCGCCAAGATCGAGCTTGGCCATGGCGGGCGTTCCCTGCAAGGCTGCAAGGCTTTTTTCCAGCGTGTCGATCCGCGCGGCCAGCGCCGGGTCGGCTGCGCCGCTGCTGCCAGCTGCAGAAGCCAGCTTGCCCTGCAGTGCGTCAACCGCCGCCTTTTCATCATCCAGCGCCTGCTTCAATTGCGCAACGCTGGCCACGGTGCTGTCAATCAGCGTGGCGCTTTCAGTGTTCTGCTTGGCGCTCTTGTCAGCGGCGGCTTGCGCTGCCCCAAGCTTGGCTTTCAATTCGTCGGTCAGGGCGATGACAGCATCCACCCGCTTGCCCATTTCCTTGTTGGAGGCATCCAGCGCGTCAACGCGCGCGGCCAAGGCCTGCATCTGGTCGTTGGGCAAATAGGATGACAGCACATCGCGGTAAATCCAGCCGCCCAGCGCCGCAAAGGCGATGCCGATGGCCAAGCCCGTGGCGAACAGGCGCCGCCAGTTGCCGCGCTTCGGCGGCGGCGGCGTGTCGCTGATGATCTGCGGCTCCACGTCGATGATGTCTTCAAGGGGCTTGTCATCACTCATGTTCACTCACCTATTCTGCTTTGCCTGCAAGATCAAGCAAGGCCAGCATGGCCTGTTCGGCTGGTTTCTCTGCAATTGAAATATGGGTATTCGCGGGCAAGGCCGCAGCCACCTGGGCTGAAAGGCAAAAATGCCGCAGCCGCGCCAGCGCCGCCCCAAGGCCAAGGTGCTGCAGCTCAGCCACCCACAATTTGGCGCTGCGTGGCGAATAGAGCAGAACACCGTCAGCGGCCAAAATCGCCGCACGGGCTTTGTCCAGCTTCTGCGCCACGGCATCATAGGTCACCAGCCGCTCCACACTGAAACCGGCGCGGGTCAGCTGTCCCTCCAGATCACCGGAAGTCTCGGCCCCTGAAACATACAATATCGGCCCTGCCGCAGGGGAAAGCTGCGATGAAATTGCCGCTGCCAGCCCGTGCACATCCCCGCCTTCAGCCACAACTGTGGTGAAGCCCAGGCCTCGCGCAGCGGCGGCAGATTGCGCGCCAACTGCAAGAACCGGCGTGGCCCGCCCGATCTGTGCAACCAGGTCATCCGGGAAGGAGCGCGGGCCATTGGCGCTGGTGACGGCCACCGCCTGATAGCGGGAATGGGCCAGCTTCAGATCGCGCCGCGGCACAATGGCCAGCAGTGGTGCCAGCACAACTTCGTGCCCGCGCGCCCGCAAGGCAGCGGCAAGGCCGGGCGCATCTGCTTCAGGCCGTGTGACGACAAGCTTCATGGCCAGCCCTAATAGGCAATGAGGGAACCGCCCTTCGCTTTCACTTCTTCTCCAGCATCGCGGCCCATGCGCGCGGCATCTGCGGCGCTGCCGGCGCGCGTGGTGCGGAACACGTGAACGCCGTCCAGCGTCAACGCTTCGCCCGTGAAGCTCAGCACGCCGCCCGCGAGCGTGGCGTGGCCGGCAATTGGCGTGCGGCACGAACCATCAAGGGCCGCCATGAAGGCGCGCTCGCATGTCACCGTCACACGGCTGTCGGCGTGGTCGATGTGGTTCACCTTGCCAATCACCTCTTCGGCCTTCAGCGTGGTTTGAATGCCAATCGCTCCCTGCGCCACGGCAGGCAGCATGTCGCTGACTTCGATCAGGCTGGTGATCTTGCTGGCAAGCCCAAGGCGGCGCAGGCCTGCGGCAGCCAAAAAGGTGGCATCCGCCACGCCGTCTTTCAGCTTCTGCAAACGCGTTTCAACATTGCCGCGAAACGGAGCAGGCTTGAGGTCGGGCCGCAAGCGCAGCGCCTGTGCCGTGCGCCGCACGGAGGAGGAGCCGAGCCGCGCACCTTGCGGCAGGCCCTGCAAGTCCTGCGCCGCGAAGCTGATGAAGGCATCGCGCACATCCTCACGCGGCAGGATGGCTGCAAGGCCAAGGCCCTCCGGCATTTGGGCTGGCACATCCTTCATGGAATGCACCGCAAGATCAATGCGCCCCGCAAAAAGCGCTTCTTCCAGCTCCTTGGTGAACAGGCCCTTGCCGCCGATTTCACTGAGCGGCCGGTCACGCACCTGGTCCCCCGTGGTGCTGATCACCACGATCTCAAAATTCTCTTCCGGCCAGCCCAGCGCCGCCATCAGGCGGGCGCGGGTTTCGCGGGCTTGGGCCAGGGCAAGCGGCGAGCCCCGTGTGCCGATTCTCAAGGTGTTCGTCATGTTTGCCAAGATAGGGTCTGGCTGCTACAGCCTCAAGCTGGCATTAGGCGCTGCGACATGAATTCCACAACCTTGATTTTGGGGCTTGAAACCTCCTGCGACGAGACCGCCGCGGCCCTGGTGCGCCGCCATGCCGATGGTTCGGGCGTTTTGCTGTCGAACCAGGTCTATTCGCAGTTGAAGGATCATGCGCCCTTTGGCGGCGTTGTGCCGGAAATTGCCGCAAGGGCCCATGTGCAGCATCTGGATGGCTTGATCGCCGCAGCCATGAAGGAAGCAGGGGTAACTTTTGCTGATCTCGACGCTGTCGCCGCAACGGCCGGGCCGGGCCTGCTGGGCGGCCTGCTTGTGGGGGTGATGGAAGCGAAGGCGATTGCCTTGGCGAGGAGCATTCCACTGCTCGCAGTCAATCACCTCGAAGGCCATGCCCTGACGCCGCGCCTTCTGCAAAAATGCGAGTTTCCCTATCTCCTGCTGCTCATCTCTGGCGGCCACACCCAGTTTCAGCTAGTCGAAGGCGTGGGCCGCTACACCAGGCTGGGCACCACCATTGATGACGCGCTGGGCGAGGCATTTGACAAGGTGGCAAAGCTGTTGGGCCTCGGCCTGCCCGGTGGCCCGCGGGTGGAAGCTGAAGCCCGGCGTGGCAATGCCAAGCGCTTTGATTTCCCGCGCCCCATGAAGGGCCGCAGCGGCTGTGATTTCTCATTCTCGGGCCTCAAGACTGCGGTGCGCGAAGTGGTGCGCGATTTGGGCATCGCCTCGGAACAGGACATTGCCGATGTCTGCGCCTCCTTCCAGCAGGCCGTGGCCGACACGCTGGCTGACCGGCTCTCGCACGCTTTTGCAGCCTTCACGGCGATACACGCCATGCCCAATCCCGTTCTTGTCGTGGCGGGCGGTGTCGCCGCCAATGCGGCCCTGCGCGCAGTGCTGGAGCGGCAATGCGCCTCGCATGGCTTCACGCTGAACGTGCCGCCATTTCATCTGTGCACGGACAATGCCGCCATGATTGCCTGGGCGGGCGCCGAGCGGCTGGCTCTTGGCCTCGCTGATGGATTGGATTTCGCGGCCAGGCCGCGCTGGCCGCTGGACGCGGTTTCAGCCCCCGCCTATGGCTCCGGCAGGATGGGGGCCAAGGCATGAGCAGGATTACCATGATCGGCGATGGTGCCTGGGGCCGGGCGCTGGGCTATGTGTTCGCAAGGGCCGGGCACGAAATTGCCGTCTGGTCCCGGCAAAAGCCGGTGTTGCCCAAGGCCACCGATGTTTTCGTCGCTGCGGTTCCGGCCCAGCATATGCGCGAGGTTCTGGCAAAGCTGGAGATTGGCGCAACGCCGCTCATCTCCGCGGCCAAAGGCATTGAGCGGGCCACCGGCAAATTGATGGCCGAAGTGGCGTATGAGGCCGCACCAGGCGCGGAGTTCTTCGCCCTTTCCGGCCCCAGTTTCGCTGCTGACGTGATCGCAAGCCTGCCCACGGCGGTCGCATTGGCCGGGCCGAGCCTGCCCCGCGCCATGCATTGGGCCGAGGCGCTTTCCACCAAGACCTTCCGCATCTATCCCACCGACGATGTGCGCGGCGTGGAGATTGGCGGCGCCATGAAGAATGTTCTGGCCATCGCTTGCGGCATTTGCGAGGGGCAGGCCCTGGGCGAAAGCGCCCGCGCCAGCCTGGTGACGCGCGGCTTCGCCGAGCTCTCGCGCTATGCCCGCCAACAGGGCGCAAAGCCGGAAACCCTGATGGGCCTTTCCGGCTTTGGGGACCTTATGCTCACCTGTTCCAGCACCAAGTCCCGCAACTATTCATATGGCCTGGCGCTGGGCAGCGGCGCCACGCTGGCTGAAGCCATGGGCGGCGCCAGCGGCGTGGTCGAAGGTGCCTATACGGCAGGCATTGCCGCGAGGCTGGCCGAGGCGCAAGGAATCGAAATGCCCATTGTCTCCGCCGTGGCCAATGTGGTGGCGGGCCATTCCAGCCCGCATGATGAGATCGTCAAACTGCTCGCGCGCCCGCTGCGGGCCGAAAACCTGTGAGGACCAAACATGCTCTATGCCCTGCTTTGCACCGACAAGCCAAACGGCCTTGAATTGCGCGCCAAAGTGCGCCCTGATCACCTCGCCTATTTGGGCAGCCTGGGTGACAAGATGAAATTTGCCGGGCCGTTTCTGGATGATGCCGGCAATGCCATCGGCAGCCTGGTGATGATCGAGGCGGAAGACCGCGCTGGCGCTTCGGCCATTGCGGCCGGTGACCCATACAACAAGGCCGGCCTCTTTGCCTCGGTGGAGATCAAAGCCTGGCGCTGGGCGCTGAAAAATCCGGAAACGAAATAATGGCCAAGTGGTTGTTCAAATCCGAGCCGGATGTGTTCTCCTTCGAACAGCTGCTGGCCAAGGGCATGGCGGGGGAGGAGTGGACTGGCATCCGCAACTATCAGGCCCGCAACAACATGCGCGCCATGAAGCTGGGGGAGCAGGGCTTCTTCTACTACTCCAACACTGGAAAGGCCGTGGTGGGCATTGTTGAAGTGTGCAAGCTGATCCATCCGGATTCAACCGCCGATGCACCCGCCTGGGAGTGCGTGGACATCCGCGCTGTTGCCGCCTTGCCGCGGGCCGTCACGCTCGATGAAATCAAACTCGAAGCCAAGCTGAAGGACATGGTGCTGGTCAACAATTCGCGCCTGTCGGTCCAGCCTGTCAGCGAAGTTGAATGGGCCCACATCTGCAAGCTGGCTGGCTACAAGGGCTGATGAACCGCGAGGCCTTCATCCGCCAGCACACCGAGGTGCTGGTCCCGCCGCTGGTGCCCGAAGTGAAGCTGCACCTCGCGCATGAGGCGGTTCCCATCTGGCAGAAAACCGAGGAAGAGCTGGGCGAAATGGGCTTGCCGCCGCCGTTCTGGGCCTTTGCCTGGGCGGGCGGGCAGGCGCTGGCGCGCCACGTGCTGGACAATCCCGGCTTGGTGCGGGGCAAGGTGATTCTCGATCTCGCCTCAGGTTCTGGGCTGGTCGGCATTGCCGCCATGAAGGCGGGCGCGGCCTCGGTGCTGGCTGCTGATATAGATGAATTTTCAGGCACTGCCATCGCCATCAATGCGGCGCTGAATGACGTCAACCTTTCCGTCACCACAGCCGATTTGCTGCAGGGCGCACCTCAGGGCTTTGATGTGATCCTGGTGGGGGACCTGTTCTACGAGAAGGCCCTGGCTGCCCGCTGCTTTGACTTTCTCTCCCGCGCCAAGGCCATGGTTCTGATTGGCGATCCGGGCCGCTCCTACCTGCCGAAAGACAGGTTGGAGGAAGTGGCCAGCTATTCCGTGCCCGTCTCGCGCGAATTGGAGGATTCCGAAATCAAGCGCACGGCGGTCTGGCGCATCAGGCCTTAGATGGGGTGGGATTCCGGGTTGGTGGGCGGCAGCGCCACCTCCTGGGCCTGGCTGTTGTTGAAGTAGAGGGCGGCCATCAGGATCAACAATGAAATCCAAAGCCAGATGTCGGTGCCGCCGCCGAAGAACAGTGCCCCAATGATCACCGCCGCCGGCGTCGAAACATAAGTTGCCTGAACGGTGTAAACCGCGCCCTTCTGGGTGATCAGCGTGAAATAGGTCACGCGCTCCAAAACCCACATCAGCGTCACCGCCACCAAAATCCAATGCTGGCCCAGTGTCGGCGTGCCTTCGGCCCCAAAGGGGGCAAACCACAAAATGAAAGGCAGAAGCAGGAGGCCGGACCACAGGCTCTCAAACGCCCCGGCCTGGATGGTGTCCGCCCCCTTGGGCCAGGCCCGCGCGGCGAAGGTGTTATACACGCTGTAAAGCGCCGGAATGCCCAGCGAGGCCACAAGCGGCCACGAGATGTGCCCGGACAGCGTGCCTGCCCGGGAAAGGATCAGCACCAGCGTGGAGGTGAACCCCAGCGTGATGGCGAGGAGCTTGCGCACCCCCACATGCTCATGCCGCAACACCACCGCAAGGAGATAGGCAAAAAACGGCGACATGGTGATGATGATGGCAAGCTCGGTGGGCGGCACATAGCTGGCCAACAGCAGGTTCAGTCCGAAGGGGATGTTCATCAGCGCGGCACAGCCAAAGCCATAGGCCACCAGCCGCCGGTCAATGCCGCCAAAGCCTGAGGCACGCAGCGCAAAACCCATCATGATCAGCCCCACCCCAAGCCCCGTGTAGAAAATCGTATGGGCCACCGGCATGTGGATTTCGCTGAGATGCTTGTAAAGCGCGGGCGAAAGCCCCCAGAACAAGCCGAGCATCATGAAATAGAGAAAATGGTTGGGCGATTTCACCGCATGGAACTTTCCGCTAAAGTTGGCCACACTAACTTGAAAGCAACCTCCAAGTTTGCTGAAACAGACCGCCTAGGGAGAAAAATACGCCATGTCTGAACACATCTATCCGGTTCCTGCCGCCTGGAAGAAGCGCGCCCATGTGACCGAAGCCTCCTACAAGAAAACCTACGCGGAATCGGTGAATTCCCCGGAGAAGTTCTGGGCCAAGGAAGCCAAGCGCATTGATTGGTTCAAGTTCCCCAAGAAGATCAAGAACACCACCTTCGAATATCCCAAGGTCTCGATCAAATGGTATGAGGATGGCATCCTCAATGTCAGCTACAACTGTGTGGACCGCCACCTGAAGAAGCGTGGCAACCAGGTTGCCCTGATCTGGGAGGGCGACAACCCCTATGACGACCGCAAGGTCACCTACAGGGAATTGCACGAACATGTCTGCCGCATGGCCAATGTGATGAAGAAGCACGGCGTCAAGAAGGGCGACCGTGTCACCATCTACTTGCCGATGATCCTGGAGGCGGCCTATGCCATGCTGGCTTGCGCGCGCATTGGCGCGGTGCATTCCGTGGTGTTCGGCGGCTTCTCTCCGGAAAGCCTGGCTGGCCGCATGGACGACGCGGATTCCCGCTTTGTGATCACCGCCGATGAAGGCATCCGCGGCGGCCGCAAGATTCCGCTGAAGGCCAACACTGATGCCGCCCTTACGCGCACCAAGGCCCCGGCCAAGGTGCTCGTGGTGCGCCGCACAGGTGCTGGCGTGCCCTTCAACCCGGCGCACGACATTTGGTATCACGAGGAAATCGCCAAGGTTCCGGCTGATTGCAAGCCGGAGAAGATGAAGGCGGAAGACCCACTCTTCATCCTTTACACCTCAGGCTCCACTGGCAAGCCCAAGGGCGTGTTGCACACCACCGGCGGCTACATCACCTATGCCGCCTCCACCTTCCACTATGTGTTCGACTATCATGATGGCGAAATCTTCTGGTGCACGGCGGATGTGGGCTGGGTTACTGGCCACAGCTACATCGTCTATGGCCCGCTGGCCAATGGCGCCACCTCCATCATGTTTGAAGGCGTGCCCAACTATCCAAGCTTCTCGCGCTTCTGGGAAGTGGTGGACAAATATCAGGTCAACATCTTCTACACCGCCCCAACCGCCTTGCGCGCGCTGATGCAGCAGGGCAATGCCCCGGTGGAAAAGGCCTCGCGCAAGTCCCTGCGCCTTTTGGGCTCGGTGGGCGAGCCCATCAACCCCGAAGCCTGGGAATGGTATCACCGCGTGGTGGGTGAGGGCCGTTGCCCGATCATCGACACCTGGTGGCAAACCGAAACCGGCGCCTGCCTGATGACGCCGCTGCCCGGCGCCCACAAACTCAAGCCCGGCTCCGCCTGCGGCCCACTGTTTGGCGTTCAGCCCGCGCTGGTCGATGAAAAGGGCGAGTTCCTCGAAGGTGAAACGGCGGGCAACCTCGTTCTCCTCGATTCCTGGCCGGGCCAGGCGCGCACTGTCTATGGCGACCACCAGCGCTTCGTGGAGACTTATTTCTCCACCTACAAGGGCATGTATTTCACCGGAGACGGCTGCAAGCGCGACAAGGACGGCTACTATTGGATCACCGGCCGCGTCGATGACGTGCTGAACGTTTCCGGCCACCGCCTCGGAACGGCAGAAGTGGAATCGGCACTCGTGTCGCATCCCAAGGTCTCGGAAGCGGCGGTGGTGGGCTATCCACATGACATCAAGGGGCAGGGCATCTATTGCTATGTCACCCTGATGAGCGGCGAAAGCGCCCATGGCGATGATGATTTGCGCAAGGTGCTCGTTGACCACGTGCGCAAGGAAATTGGCCCGTTGGCCACGCCGGACAAGATCCAGTTTGCCCCGGGCCTGCCCAAGACGCGCTCCGGCAAGATCATGCGCCGCATCCTGCGCAAGATCGCCGAGGATGAATATGGTTCTCTGGGCGACACTTCCACGCTGGCAGACCCCGGCGTGGTCGACGATCTGGTGGCCAACCGCCAGAACCGCAAGAATTTGAACCTCTGACTTGAATTTGACGGGCTGGCCGCCTAACTGAAATGTAATGTTTCACCACCGGGGGCCAGCCTATTGATTGAAAGCATGTCAACGCCTGAAGCCTTGGCCGCCCTTGGCAAGGTGGTGATGATTGATCTGGTCCTCGCGGGCGACAATGCCATCGTCATTGGCCTTGCCGCCGCAGGCCTGCCCAAGGCGCAGCGCACCAAGGCCATTCTTGTGGGCATTGGCGCAGCCACGGTGCTGCGCATCCTGTTTGCTGTCGTCGCCATTCAGCTCTTGAAGCTCATCGGCCTCGCCCTTGTGGGCGGCTTGCTGCTGCTTTGGGTGTGCTGGAAAATGTACCGCGAGCTGCGGCATGAAGATGCCCATGGCGATGCCGCCGAGGCCATTTCCGGCGAAGACCTTGACCGGGACGGCAAGATCGCCGGCCACACCCCGCGCAAGACCTTCGCTTCCGCCGCCTGGCAAATCGTCGTGGCGGATATTTCCATGTCGCTGGACAATGTGCTGGCCGTGGCCGGGGCCGCGCGCGAGCATCCTTATGTGCTGGCAGCTGGCCTGGTGCTTTCCGTGGCGCTCATGGGCCTTGCTGCCTCGCTCATCGCCCGTGTGCTGAACCGCTACCGCTGGATTGCCTATGTCGGCCTTGCGGTGATCCTCTATGTGGCCCTCGACATGATCTTTCATGGCGGCCTGGAAACCTGGCTCGCCATGCACAGCTGAGGCCTTGGCTTCAGCCTGCCTTCTTGCGCTTTGGCTTGGGCTTGGAAGCAGGTTCCGCTGCCTTTGCAGCGTTGTCCATGAAGGCCCGCAACGCCTCAATTTCAGCGGGCTTCATGTGCAGCCCCAGCTTGGAGCGCCGCCACAGGATGTCATCTGCCGTCTGGGCAAATTCCTCGCGCTGCAGAAATTCAACTTCGCTCTGCGACAGGGGACCGAACCATTGCCCAAGGTCTGAGGCAAAGCGCGCCTCGCCCAAAATCTCTTGCATGCGCGTGCCGTAGGCACGGAACAGCCGCGCCACGTTTTGCGGTTTGAGGAAGGAATATTTCTTCTGTTGCGCGGTGATGTAGGAGGGAACCTGCGCATAGGCCAAACCGCCCGGCAACTGCGCCGCTGCCGTCCAGGGCTTGCCCAGCTTGGGGAAGAAGGGCGCAATCTTTTCCAGCGCCGCCTCCGCCAGCTTGCGAGACGTGGTGATCTTGCCGCCAAACACCGAAAGCATCTGCGGCGCGCCCGCCGCGCCTTCCAGCTTCAGCACATAGTCGCGCGTGGCTGATTGCGCCTCCGAAGCGCCGTCATCATAAAGCGGGCGGATGCCGGAATAGCTCCAACGGATCATTTCGCGGGTGATGGGCCGCTTGAAATAGGCCCCCACGGCGCTCAACAGATAGCTGATCTCGTCTTCGGAAATCTCCGGCCGGCCGGCCGCACCCTGATAGTCAAGGTCCGT
>JAGWTZ010000085.1 GCA_028868695.1 Alphaproteobacteria bacterium
ACCGCCTATGCGGCGCGCCTGCCCGGCTTTGCCGCCACCAACCGCCAGCACCCGGACCATGACACCAAGGACTGGCCGCCGAAGCGCTAGCGCCCGGCCTCGGCCAGCGGCAGCGCCGTGGTTTCCTTGATCTTCTCCATCACGAAGCTTGAAGAGACATCCGACAGCGGAATGCGAGCGATGAGGCGCTTGTACAGCCTGTCATAGCCCGCCACATCGGGCACCACGGCATGCATGATGTAATCCGTGTCGCCCGTGGTGCGGTAAACGGCAATGATCTCCGGCAGGTCACGCACCGCGGCGGCGAATTTCTGCAGCCAGTCTGGGTCGTGCTGTGCGGTCTTGATGGCGATCACCGCGGTGAGGCGCAGGTTCAGCTTGTCGGCATCGAGCAGCGCCACCCGCGCCTTGATCACGCCTTCCTCTTCCAGCGCCTTCACGCGCCGCCAGCATGCATTGCGCGAGAGGTGCACCTGCTCCGCCAGCTCTTCCAGCCCAAGGCCGGCGTCTCGCTGCAAAAGTTTCAGGATCTGGATATCCTTGGGATCAAGCATGCTTTTTTGCCGCCATTGGTGGAAATTATCCCACATATAGCTCGAAACGCCGCAACAATCGAGCACATTTCCCGCCGCTTCCGGGATAGTTTTTGGACAAGGAGGAACCACCCATGAAGACATTCGACGAGCTGTTTCTGGCCCACCCGCGCGCCGCGCATGAAAGCTATTTCGAACACATGCGCTTTGCCTTTGGCTTTTCGGCGCGGCTGTTCCGGGCGGCGGCGGCTGCCTTCATCCATGGCGTGGTGCCGGAATTGTGCGAGACGACGGCTTCAACAACGGTTCTGGCCATGGGCGATGAGTTGCGGGCCCGCCGCGCCGTGCTGGCGGAAGGCAAGCGCCGTGCGGCTGACATGGAAGCCTGCTCGCGCGCCTAGATGGGCAGCAGCTTCACCTGCGCCTCGGCGATGCGGTCATAGAGCTTAATCTGGCGGTAGAGCGGCAGCCACTCATAGAGGAAAATCTCGATGGGCCGCCAGTTCGCCACCCATCCGAGGATGACCAGGCTCTGCTCGGCCAGCCGCATCAGCGGGCTGGCATCAGGCGGCAGGTTGAGGGCGCGGATGGCCGTGAAGCACAGCGCCAGAACCACCAGGCCAATTGACAAAAAACGCCAGCCATTGCGCAGCAGCTCGCGCAAATCCTGGCGCAGCAGCCCGGCGCGATAGGTGAAATAGTTGTTGATGGCCTCTGGCACATGCTGGGCAAAAGGTGAGGCGCAGGCCTCGCGCGGCAGGGTGACGGTGAGCCTCAGCGGCCCCTTTACCTTGAGTTCGCGGGCGGAGCCGACGATGTAACGCTCGGCCTTGTCGTCCAGGTCGCGCTCGCGGAAGGGCGAAGGGTCGAGCAGGTTGAACAGCTGGTCGGCGGTGCGCAGGTGGATTTCAATGGTGTCGGCATCGGCGGTCATGGCGGCAGTCTAGCCGTGGCGGCTGGCCGTGGCCAGACAAAGGCCCAGCCCCGGCCCTGCGGCGTTTCGTGCCGCATGTCGCAATTGGCGCTTGTGCCGCATTTGCACTTGCGGCGGCCAAGCCCGGCCCTGCGGCAACGCGGCTATAGCGTTTTGCATGGAAAGGCAGTGCATGTCGTTTTTGGGCTAGAAGTCGCATTTGCACCCCGGCATAAGGTGGCCATGGCCAATCTGATCATCACCTATTGGCGCGACATTCCCTCCGCCGTGTCTGTCAAGGCCGGACGGAAGGAGGAGAAGCGCATGTTGGACAACCGCTTCATGGAAGCCATCGACATGGCCGCCATGCGGGACGGCGCCACCGACACCGATGCCTATCTCGCCGAATGGCGCCGCAGCGCGCCCGCCGAGGTGGGTGATGATCTCGCCGCCGAGGCCGACAAGGCCAAGGCCGCGCTTGAAGCCGAATACACCCAAGAGAAAATCAAAGCCCTCATCGCCGCTGGCGGGAAAGCCTGAGAAATGACACACACGCTCGTTCAATCCGCCACGCGCACCCACATCATCGGCTTCGACAAGCCCTTCACCATCATCGGTGAGCGCATCAACCCCACCGGCCGCAAGAAGCTGGCTGCCGAAATGCAGGCCGGCAATTTCGACACCGTCATCGCCGATGCCCTGGCCCAGATGCAAGCGGGCGCGCACATCCTCGACGTGAATGCCGGTGTGACCGCCGTGAACCCCAATGAGTCCGAGCCGCCACTGATGAAGAAGACGCTGGAAGTGGTGATGTCGGTGACCGACCTGCCGCTGTGCATCGACTCTTCCGTGTCCTCCGCCCTCAAGATGGGCCTTGAAACCGCCAAGGGCCGCCCGCTGGTAAATTCCGTCACGGGTGAGGAAGAAAAGCTCGAAGCCATCCTGCCGCTGGTGGCCAAGTATAACGTTCCCGTCGTCGCCATCTCGAATGACGAAACCGGCATCTCGGAAGATCCGGACGTGCGCTTTGAAGTGGCCAAGAAGATCGTGCAGCGCGCCGCCGATCACGGCATCAAGCCGGAAGACATCGTGGTGGACCCGCTGGTGATGCCGATCGGCGCCATGGGCACCGCCGGCCAGCAGGTGTTCCGCCTGGTGCGCCGTTTGCGTGAGGAGCTGAAGGTGAACACCACCTGCGGCGCCTCCAACATTTCCTTCGGCATGCCCAACCGCCGCGCCCTCACCGGCTATTTCCTCGCCATGGCCGCCTCGCATGGCATGACCTCGGCGATCATGAACCCGATGCATGATGAAGACATGCACGCCATCTTCGGCGCCAATGTGCTCAATGGCACGGATGCCCACTGCAAGTTCTGGAACAACAAGTTCCGCGACATGGCCGCCCCGCGCCCCGCCTCAGCAGCGCCCGGCGAAGTGGCGCCGACGGCTGATGACATTGCCGCCCGCCGCGCCGCGCGCGAATCCCGCCGCCGCCGCTAAGCGCAAGCCCAGCACGTCCATCCAACCGGCGGGCCCGTTCCCGCCGGTTTTGTTTTGCCCCCGCGCCCCATGCTTTTGCGCCGCGCCGGATAGAGATCGGCGGTTGCAGAGCCGGGTGCGGCTGCGCCATAGTCCAAGGGTGTTTCACCAGCGCGGGCGCCACCATGTTCAAGCTCTTGTTCAAATTCTGCCTGGCGCTCGTCCTTGGCCTGCTGGCTTGGGCAGCACCTGCCAGGGCTGACAGTTTCTATGCCGCCACACCGGCCCAGGCCGCGCTGCCGTCCGGCACCCTGATCAAGGCGCAAGGCCTCGCCCTGCCGGCGCTGTACCGCGCCAAGGCCTGGCGCATTCTCTACGCAACGCGGGATTATGCCGGCCGGCCGCTTCTCTCCTCCGGCATCGTGATTGCCTCCACCGTGCATGCCGCCACGGGGCGGCCGCAGCAGATCGTTGCCTGGGCGCATCCCACCGTGGGCACCGACCCCAAATGCGCGCCCTCGCTGCGGCAATCACCGCTGCAATCCATCCTTGGCGTGAAGGACCTCATCGCCAGCGGCAAGATCATCGTGGCCACGGATTATCCCGGCCTCGGCACGCAGGGGCCAGTGGGCTATCTCATCGGCAAGGGCGAGGCCTATGCCGTGCTGGATTCGGTGCGCGCCGCGGCGCGCCTGCCGGGCCTCAAGGTGTCGCGTGATTATGCCGTCTATGGCTTTTCGCAAGGCGGGCATGCAGCACTGTTTGCGGCGCGCGAGGCCGCCTCCTACATGCCGGAATTCAGCCTGAAGGGCGCTGCCGCCATTGCCCCGCCCACCGATCTCACGCGCCTGTTCGCCGCCAATGTGGGCAGCATCGAAGGCAAGATCCTGCTCAGCTACACGCTGCAATCCTGGGCGATCAAATATGGCCTGAGCATGCGCGAAGTGTTGAGCGACAGCGCCATTGCCACCGCCTGGGCCATCAACAAGACCTGCGTGGATGACGTGGGCGGCAGCCTTGAGGCCTTCAAGCTGCAGAACGAGTTCAGGGCCGACATGTTCGCGGCCAACCCGCTGCGCCACCCGCAATGGCGCCAGCAGATGGGCATCAACTCCATCGCGGAATGGCCCACCGCCGCTCCGCTTCTGGTGGTGCAAGGCGGGGCCGACAGCGTGGTGCGCGCCGAGGTGACGCAATCCGCCCTCAGCGCCAGCTGCCTCAAGGGCGTGAATGTGCAGTTCACAATGCTCGATCACCAGAGCCATTCCGGCTCGGCCCATGCCGCCTTCCCCGCCGTCACCCACTGGCTGGACGCCCGCCTTTCCGGCAAGCCCAACGCCAATTCCTGCACTTCAGCCTTGGTGGCCAGGATCAATGACGGGAGCAGGAGGTAGAGAAAAGGGTGTTAGCCCCGAAAGTGCCTCAGGCAGCAATTGTCAAAATGCTTCAGGATCATTAGCCTGGACCCATGGCGAATGCGATTTTCGTACACAAGGCAGGCAGCCCCTACGATGATTCCGAATCCCACTATCACTTTCCCAAAATCTATTTGGGAAGGGTGAATGCCACGGTTGGTGATCGCATTGTGTACTACGGCAACTGCGAAGGAGTGAGTGGTCGGTACTATAAAGCCGTTGCAAAGGTTGACCGCGTTCGCGCGGATCCCAACAAGGCCGATCACTACTATGCCGACATGTCTGAACACCTAGAATTCGACTCACCTGTCGATTACCTGTCGAACGGTGGGTACGAGGCTGGCATGATCAAACCTGATGGCAAGCCGAATGGCGGACTTACAGTGAACGCGGTCAGGCTTATCACGCCAGGTGAGTTTGCAAGAATTGTAGAGGCAGGCTTTCATGACGACAAGAAGTGGCCAGAGCGGGACCGTCAGCCCGAAACACTTCCTTCAGCAGCAGAATATGCGTTTGGGCTGGCAGAAGATGCGCCGCTTTTCATCCAGCGGCCTGTTGTCAGCAGTCTGGTTGATCGCAAATTTCGCGATCGTCGCTTCCGCCAACATGTGCTGGATGCCTATGATCGGCGCTGCGCATTCACTGGACTAAGAATTATCAATGGGGGCGGCAGGCCTGAAGTGGAGGCAGCGCATATAATTCCCGTGGAGTTGAATGGTTCCGACTCTGTGCGAAACGGCATTGCTCTATCAGGAACTGCCCATTGGATGTTTGATGCTGGCCTGCTGACTTTGACCGATGATTTTACGATCTTGAAGTCGCGTCATTTGAACTACGACATTGACCATCTTCTAAACAAGGACGCCAAAGCGATACTGCCCAAGAGCAAAGCCCGTTGGCCAAATCCAGCCAATCTCAAATGGCATCGAGATAACAAATTCAAGATCTGACGAAGCTAAACCAGCCCCAAATGAAAGAACTGGCAGAAATCGCTTTGTTCATAGTCCGCGAATTTTTCGCCCTTGGTGAAGCCGTAGGCGCGGTAGAGGGCTTCGGCGGCGGCGAAGGGCTGGCCTGTGCCTGTTTCCAATGAGAGACGGCGCATGCCCCTTGCCCTGGCTTCGGCGATGAGGTGGCGCAGCATGGCAGCGCCATGGCCCTTGCCGGCCTCGCCCTCGGCCACGCGCATGGATTTGAGTTCGCCTGCCCCGCCCCCCAGGTTTTTCAGCGCACCCATCACCACAAGGCGCTGGCCCAACCAGCCGGTGAAGAAGGCAATCTGCGGGCTTTGAAGCGCGCTCCAATCCAGCGCAAAGACATGGCCGGGCGGGGAACTCGCATGCATGCCGCGCAGGTGATATTCGAGCAGGGCCTTCACCTGCCCGTTGGCGAAATCTCCGGGGATGATTTGCAGTCCGGGCATCAGGCTCCTCACAGGCTCAGGGCCACAAGATAGCGGCAGGGGGTTTTGGCCGAGGCGTTCTCGAACTTGCAATCGCGCGGCTCGGAAAGCTCGAGGCAATCGCCCGCCTCCAGCACATGGCGCGTGGCGCCTTCATGAAACACCAATTGCCCGGCCATCACCCAGATCTGCTGGGTGAAGAAGCCATAGGACGCGGCGGGATAGGCAATGCGGGCGCGCGGCGGCAATTCGCCCTGCACCAGTTGCAGGCGG
>JAGWTZ010000086.1 GCA_028868695.1 Alphaproteobacteria bacterium
TCGCCGGAGGAATATGCCGGTGCTGCCGAATTCATCAAATACATCACGGCCTATGAAACCGGCGTGAAGTACATCGCCGCGAACACTGGCTACATCCCGGTCACCAAGTCCGGCTTCAAGAAGCTGAGCGACGAAGGCTTCTACAAGGACCCGAAGTTCGCCGGCCGTGAAGTCGCCCTGCAGTCGCTCGAAGCCGCACCTGTGACACCTGTCTCGCGCGGCCAGCGCCTTGGCAACTACACGGCCATCCGCGCTGCCTGGCAGGCCGAATTCCAGGCCGCCATGCAGGGCCAGAAGGAAGTGCAGGCCGCCTATGATGATGCTGTGAAGGCGGGCAACGACATTCTGCGCCGCTATGAGCAGACCTTCAAGGGCCAGCAGCTGCCGTAACCCACTTGGAAAAGCGCGTCACCTTCAACAATCTCTGGATCGCTGCGGCCTTCATTGCGCCGCAGCTTTTCCTTGTCTTCACGTTCTTTTATTGGCCAACGGGGCAGGCGCTCTATTGGTCGCTCACGCTGGAGCCGCCCTTCGGCGGCGGCAACCAGTTTGTTGGATTGCAGAATTTCAAGGCAGTGTTTGCAGATCCCCACTATTGGGATTCAGTGATCCGCTCGGTGATCTTTGCCATCACGGTCACGCTTCTATCGGTGGGCTTCGCCGCCGTTTTGGCCCTGTTTGCAGACCGCAACCTGCGCGGCCACCAGCTCTACAAGTTTCTCTATTTCCTTCCCTATGCCGTGCCGGCGGCCGCCGTTGGCCTCGCCTTCCGCTTCACCTTCACGCCGGAAGCAGGTTTTCTCGGCGCGCTCAACCATCTGCACCCCGGGTTGTGGGACCCCACGCGCAATGGCTGGCAGGCGCTGCTGCAAATCATTCTAGGCCAAAGCTGGAAAATGGCGGGTTACAATTTCATCTTCCTGCTGGCAGCGCTGCAAAGCGTGCCGCGCCCGGTGATTGAAGCCGCCGCCATGGACGGCGCTGGCGTGCTGCGCCGCATGAGGGAAATTCAGTTGCCACTGATCACGCCAACCTTCTTCTTCCTCTTCGTCATCAACATCACCGACAGCTTCGTTGACAGTTTCGGCATGATTGACGTGACCACGAAGGGAGGCCCTTCGCGCGCCACCGAGCTGATGGTCTACAAGATCTATCTCGATGGCTTTGAGAGCAAGGACTATTCATTGGCCGCCGCCCAGTCGATCATTCTCATGCTGCTTATCGTGGTGATGACGGTGCTGCAGTTCCGCTTCGTTGAGCGGCGCGTGCACTATTCCTGAGGCAGGGCATGGTTGAACGCACACCCCTCATCAATCTCCTCACCCACGCCGTGTTGCTGCTGGGCCTCGTCATTCTCATGGCGCCGCTGGCCCTGGTGGTGATCGCCGCCAGCCATGATTTCAAGACGGTGAACCTCTCGCCCATGCCGCTCATTCCAGGCGGGCACCTGTGGGAAAACCTGCGGGCCGCATGGGTTGGCAACAACTTCGGCCAGGTGATGTTCACCTCGCTGGTGGTGGCCTTTGGCGTGGCGGCGGGCAAGATCATCCTCTCCGCCATGTCGGCCTTTTCAATCGTCTATTTCAGATACCGCCTGCGCATGGTGTTTTTCTGGATCATCTTCATCACGCTCATGCTGCCATTGGAAGTGCGCATCGTGCCCACCTATGCGGTGGCCGCCAACGCGCTCAGCCCCTACCAAGGCCTCATTGATGCGTTGGCCTCTTTGGTGCCCGCCATTTCCATCAAGCTGCCAGAATGGAATCTCCTCAACACCTATCAGGGCCTCATCTTGCCGCTGGTGGCCACCGCCACGGGAACCTTCCTTTACCGCCAGTTCTTCCTCACCGTGCCTGAAGAGCTCACCGAGGCCGCGCGCATGGATGGGGCAGGGGCGCTGCGCTTCTTTTGGGATGTGTTGCTGCCGCTCTCCAAAACCAACATGGCGGCCCTTGGCGTCATCATGTTTGTCTGGGCCTGGAACCAATATCTCTGGCCCATTCTGGTGGTGACAGACCAGAACCATTTCTCCACCGCCACAATGCAGCTTTCCAAGGCTGTGCCGGGCCTCGCCTTTGGTGAGCCGCCAGTGTGGAACACCGCCATGGCCGCCACGCTGATCGTGATGGTGCCGCCGCTCATCGTGGTCATCCTGGCCCAGCGCTGGTTCGTGCGGGGCCTCATTTCAACCGAGAAGTAATATGACGCAGATTTCCCTCAACGGCCTTTCCAAGAGCTTCGGCAAGAATACGGTGATTCCCGGCCTTGATCTGGATGTCCAAGGCGGAGAATTCCTCGTGCTGCTGGGCCCCTCCGGCTGCGGCAAATCCACTTTGCTGCGGCTGATCGCTGGGCTTGAGACGGCAAGCGGTGGCGACATCATGATCGGCGGCGCCCGCGCCAATCAGCTGGAGCCGCGTGAGCGCGGCTGCGCCATGGTGTTCCAGAATTATGCGCTCTATCCCCACATGAATGTGCGCCAGAACATTGGCTATGCGCTGAAGGTGGCGGGTGTGCCGCGCGCCGAACGCGAGGCGAGGGTGGCCGAAGTCGCCAAGAGCGTGGGGCTTGGCGAATTGTTGGAGCGCAAGCCTGCCGAGCTTTCCGGCGGCCAGCGCCAGCGCGTGGCCATGGGCCGCGCCATGATCCGCAACCCCAAGATTTTCCTCTATGACGAACCGCTCTCCAATCTTGATGCCCGCCTGCGCGTGGCCATGCGCATCGAGATCCGCAAGCTGCATCAGAAGCTCGGCACTACAACCTTGTTCGTGACGCATGATCAGGTCGAAGCCATGACCCTGGCAGATCGCATCGTGGTGATGAACAAGGGCGTCATCGAACAGGTGGGCACGCCCGCTGAAATCTATTCGAACCCGGCCTCGACTTATGTGGCAAGCTTTGTCGGCACGCCGGGCATGAATCTGCTGAACGGTGATTTCGATGCAGGTGCCGCCACCATTCGCCTGAAGGACGGCCAGGTGATCGCTCTGCCCAAGGATGCAAGTCCCCCGCTGCCATCTGGTCCTCTTGTCTGCGGCATCCGCGCCGAGGATCTGGCAACGGGCGGCGCCAAGGGCCTGAATGCCACGCTTCAATTCACCGAGGAACTGGGTGCCTCGCGGCTGGTGCACACGCTGCTGGCTGGCGAAACGGTCATCGCCCAGCATGCCGGCACCCAGCCGCCTGCTGCCGGGGCGGCCATCACCTTGCAGGCCGATGTGCGCAAGCTGCATCTGTTTGATGCGGTCTCCGGCCGCAATCTTGGCCACCCGGGCGGCAACGCTTGATGGTGGATAAACCGGAATGCAACAAATCCGTCATCCAGCCGTTATGACACGGGTGTTTGAAGCGGACCTTGAGGTGAGGCCCGATGCTCGAAATTGTTGCCGTCAACAAGGCATTCAAAACCAAGACCGCGCTGCAGGACATCAACCTGCGCATTGAGGCAGGCGCCTTTGTCGGCGTGGTGGGCCGCTCGGGTGCGGGAAAGTCCACGCTCCTGCGCGCCATCAACCGCCTGGGCGATCCCACCTCCGGCAAGATCCTGTGGAACGGCGAGGATGTCACCGCCTTCAAGGGTGCCGCCCTGCGCAACTGGCGCATCACCTGCGGCATGATCTTCCAGCAGTTCAACCTTTCCAACCGGCTTGATGTGCTCACCAATGTCATGATGGGCCGCCTGGGCAGCATGTCCACGCCGCGCGCCGTGCTGAAGCTCTGGACACAGGACGACAAGGCCCTGGCGCTTTCCGCCCTTGAGCAGTTCGGCCTTGGTTCTGCCGCCAGCCAGCGGGCAGGTTCGCTCTCCGGCGGCCAGCAGCAGCGCGTGGCCATTGCCCGCACGCTGCTCCAGCAGCCGAAGATCATCCTGGCCGACGAGCCCATCGCCTCGCTCGATCCGCGCAACACCAAGCTCGTCATGGATGCCCTGCAGCGCATCAACCGCCACCTCGGCATCACGGTGATCTGCAACCTTCACTCTCTCGATTTGGCGCGCAGCTATTGCACCCGGCTGATCGGCATGGCCGATGGCCGCGTGGTGTTTGATGGCGCGCCTGAAACCCTCACCGATGCGGTGGCCCGCGGCCTCTATGGCACCGAGGCGCATGGCGTTGTTGATGTTGAACCTGCGGGCGAAGGCGCAGGTGCGGGCGCCACCCAGCCGGTGGCCGCCTGAGTTTTCCTTCCAATAAGCAACCAACGGAGATGTTGAACATGATGAACCGCCGCAAATTCCTGACGGCCACCGCTGCCGCGGCTGGCACCGCCGTCCTCGCCGCCCCGGCCCGCGCCGAAGGCTGGCAGGCCAAGCTTCCCGAGCTGGTATTCTCGGCCATTCCGGCTGAAAACGCCTCGGGCCTGACCGACCGCTACCAGCCCTTCATGAATTACCTCGCCAAGGAGCTGGGCACCAAGGTGACGCTGCGCATCGCCAATGACTATGCTGCCCTGATCGAAGGCCAGCGCACCGGCAACATCCACATTGGCTATTACGGCCCGGCCTCCTTCGCCCGCGCGCTGCTGACCGGCGTGAAGACCTCGGCCTTCGTGATGGACGTGAACAGCGATGGCTCCAAGGGCTATTACTCGGTGTTCTACGTGAAGAAGGATTCGCCCTACAAGACCATCGAGGACCTGAAGGGCAAGGTGATGGGCTTCGTCGATCCGAATTCGACCTCTGGCTACAACATGCCCATGTTCAAGCTCAACAGCATGAACATCGACGCCGACAAGTTCTTCGGCAAGACCATCATGACCGGCAGCCACGAGAACGCCGTTCTCGCCCTCGCCCAGGGCACGGTGGACGTTTGCGCCAACTCATGGAACTCGGACGACGATTCGAACCTCACCCGCATGCTTAACAAGGGCATGCTGAAGAATGCCGATGGCTCGCCGATGAAGAAGGAAGACTTCCGCATCATCCTGAAGTCTGACCTGATCATCAACGGCCCGACCGCCTATCTCGACAGCCTGCCGGACGACGCCAAGGCCGCCATCAAGAAGGCCTTCCTCGAAGCCGCCACCAAGGACAAGGCCGCCTTCGACAAGCTTTCCGACGGCAAGAACAAGCCCTGGGCCGAAGCTTCCAACAAGGACTATGACAAGACCGTCGAACTGATCAAGTTCGTGGACAACCTCAAGAAGAAGACCGGCTGATCCAGCCGGGAATCCGGGCGCGGGGCTGGTTCCCGCGCCCGGTGCATCCATAGAACAGGCCCTTGCCTTGACCCTCAGCACCACAAGAGTGCTCTGCTGTAAGTTAAGACCCGACTTCTTGCCCTACTCCTTGAACGTGCTCGACACTCAGGCACGAGCGTATGGCCAAATGTGACCAAATGTGTCATCGAACTGTTACCATAGTTCGTTTAATCTAGCTTCATGGATATAGAACTTGCGCTGTCTGCTTTTGGTGCCTTGTCGCAACAAACACGCCTGGGTGTTTTCCAGCTGTTGATCAAGCATGAACCCGACGGTCTGCCCGCCGGGGAAATCGCCAGGCGCCTCAACGTGCCGCAAAACACGATGTCCACTCATCTTGGCATATTGAGCCGGGCCGGATTGATAACGGCTGAGCGCCACAGCAGAAGCCTGATCTACCGCGTCGAACTCGAGACCATCCGCTCCCTTGTGCTCTTCCTGCTTCGCGATTGCTGCAATGGGCAGCCAGCACTATGCGCACCCATTGTTCAAGATCTCGCTGCATGCTGCAAAACGCCCGGAGCTTCCTGTGGCTGATCAGCCTTTCAACGTCTTGTTCCTGTGCACGGGCAATTCGGCCCGCTCGATCATCGCCGAGTGCATACTCAACCAGGAAGGCGAGGGGCGGTTTCGT
>JAGWTZ010000087.1 GCA_028868695.1 Alphaproteobacteria bacterium
AAGAACTGGCAGAAATCGCTTTGTTCATAGTCCGCGAATTTTTCGCCCTTGGTGAAGCCGTAGGCGCGGTAGAGGGCTTCGGCGGCGGCGAAGGGTTGGCCTGTGCCTGTTTCCAGTGAGAGGCGCCGCATGCCCCTTGCCCTGGCTGCGGCGATAAGGTGGCGCAGCATGGCAGCGCCATGGCCCTTGCCGGCCTCGCCCGCGGCCACGCGCATGGATTTGAGTTCGCCTGCCCCACCCCCCAGGTTTTTCAGCGCACCCATCACCACAGGGCGCTGGCCCAGCCAGCCGGTGAAGAACGCAATCTCCGGGCTCTGCAGCGCGCTCCAATCCAGCGCGAAGACATGGCCGGGCGGGGAACTCGCATGCATGCCGCGCAGGTGATATTCGAGCAGGGCCTTCACCTGCCCGTTGGCGAAATCACCGGGAATGATTTGCAATGCAGGCATCACGCTCCTCACAGGCTCAGGGCCACAAGATAGCGGCAAGGGGTTTTGGCGGAGGCGTTCTCGAACTTGCAATCGCGCGGCTCGGAAAGCTCGAGGCAATCGCCCGCCTCCAGCACATGGCGCGTTGCGCCTTCATGAAACACCAATTGCCCGGCCATCACCCAGATCTGCTGGGTGAAGAAGCCATAGGACGCGGCGGGATAGGCAATGCGGGCGCGCGGCGGCAATTCGCCCTGCACCAGTTGCAGGCGGCGCGCGGCGGCGGGCGAAAGTGCTGTGCGCGTGAAGCCGGTGGCCGGGTCTTTCCAGTGCTGCTGCTCGGCGCGGCGGCGCAGCTTGGCATTGCCGCCCTCATCGGCGCTGAGCAGGTCCGAGACGGTGAGGCCGAAAGCGCCGGAGAGGCGGCCGAGAAGGGCCGCCGTGGCGCTCACTTCGCTGCGCTCGATGCGGCTGATCATGGCCTTGGATACGCCAGAGCTTTCGGCCAGTTGCGCCAATGAAAGCCCGCGCCCCTCGCGCTCATGTTTCACGCGGGCGGCAATGCGCCGGTCAATATCGTTGACAGTATCAGACATATCGTCCACTATAATATACAAGCCACAGGCCCGCCACAAGGAGAAAACCATGCCGCTTCGCCCCGCCACGGAAGCTGATCTTCCCGGAATTCTCGCGATCTACAATGACGTTATCGCCACCTCCACCGCAGTCTATAGCGAGGCGCCGGTTACGCTGGCCAACCGGCAGGAATGGTTTGAGGGCCGCAAGGCGCAGGGCTTTCCCGTTCTCGTGGCGGAGGATGCGCAAGGTGTGGCGGGCTTTGCCTCGTTCGGTGATTTCCGCGTCTGGCCGTGTTACCGCTATTCGATCGAGCACTCAGTGCATGTGCGTGCCGATGCCCGAGGCAAGGGGCTTGGCGGAGACATGATCCGTGCACTGATCAATGAGGGCCGTGCCATGGGCAAGCACACCATCATCGGCGGCATTGATGCGGGCAATGCTGCCTCCATCGCGCTGCATGAGAAGCTGGGCTTCACCAAGGCGGCGCATCTCAGTGAAGTGGGCTTCAAGTTCGGCCGCTGGCTTGATCTTGTCTTCATGCAGCGGGGGCTTGCGTCATGAACGGTTCACAGGCGCTTCCGGTTTTCGCGGCCGCCGTGGCGGGCGCTGCCCTTGTGCTGCAGGGCGAGCTTCTGGCGGGCATCAGCCGGGCCAATGGCCTGCTTGGCGCGGTGCTCACCAACACGCTGGTGGGCGTTGTGGTGCTGGCTGTGCTGGTGGCCTTCACCGCCCCCACGCTGCCCATGCTCATCGTGCAGAACTTCCGCTGGTGGCATGTGGTGCCGGGCCTGCTCGGCACCTTCTTTGTCTATGCCACGGTGCTGGCCTATGCGCGGCTGGGCCCTGTGGCGGCGGCCTCGCTCATCATCGCGGCCCAGCTTGTGGCGGCCTGCGTGGCGGATTTTGCCGGGCTGGCCAGCGTCAGCCACGCGCTGTCGCTCACAAGGCTGGCGGGCGCGGCGCTGGTGATGACAGGCGCGCTGTTGGCGCTGCCGCGCTAGGCCCGCCTACTTGCTCATCTGCAAGACGACGGTGGTCAGAATCCGGTCAGTCAGCGGCTGCAGGGTTTGCGCGCTGGTCATGTCGGCGATGAACTGGCCGATGTAATCGCCATCAATGCGGTGCAGCGTGTCGGCTTCGGCATTTTCAATCTTCGGTGCCGCACCCTCCACGGCCATGCCGGCCGCGGCGCGGGCCTGATATTGGATGGAGGGCAGGTCCACAAACACCAGCAGGTTCTGGCGCTGCTCATCGCTCAGCGCGGCGGCCTCGCGCGCCACCAGCATTTGCATGTAGCCCGGCGCCTCGGCGGCAAATTCGGCCTTGGCGGCGGCAATGAATTCGCCGCGCTTTTCTTCCGGCACAGGCAGGGTTTTGAGGCCGGCCAGCCCCTGCTCCAGCCCCTTGGCCCAGCCTTCAGCCACATGCAGCTTGGTGGCGATGGTCAGCACATCATCCACCGCCTCGGGCGAGCCGGGCTGGGCGATGGCGGGGGATGAGAGGGAAAGGGCGGAGAAAAGCAGGATCACATTGCGCATGGGCGGCAGCATGCCGTGTTTTGCCCCGCCAACTCAAGCCTCAAGATTGAGCCACAGCACCTCATCCGGCGTCAGGTTCACGCTGAAAGCGGGCAGCGTGGAATCAATCTCCTCCACATTGCGTGGCCCCACCAGCGCCAGCGAGGGGAAGCTTTGCGCCAGCACCCAGGCGGCGGCGATGTTGTGGGCGGAAACGCCGCGCTGGGCGGCCAGCTGTTCGGCGCGGCGGCGGCGCTCTTCATTGCGGGCGCTGCCGAAGCAGGCTTCGGGCCGCGTGTCCTCCGGCAGGCGGTTGCGCAATTCGGCGGGCAGGAAATAGCCGCGCGCCTGCGAAGACCAGCTCACATGAATGGTGCCGGTGCGGCGCAGGAAGGCCAGCGCCTCGGGCGTATTGGAAGTGATGCAGCCGGCCCACACAGGCTTTTCCATCACCGCCAGCGAGAGATTGTTGTTGAGGATGGTGAGCGGCTGAAGCCCCTTGGCGGCGGCGTAGTAAGAAGCCTCCTCGAAGCGCTGCACACTCCAGTTCGAGCCGCCGAATATGCCAATCAGGCCCTTGGCGCGCAGGGCGTTCAGCGCGTCAAGGAATTCGGCCACCGGCACCTGCGGATTGTCGCGGTGCATGATGTAGATGGGCGCGGAGGAAAGGTTCAGCCGCTCCAGCGAAATCATCAGCTGCTGGCCGATCGCCTCGGGCGTGCAATGGGGCGTGTGGGCACCCTTGACGATCACCACAATCTCATCCGCAACGCCCCGCGCCTTGATCCAGCCGCCCAGTGCGGCCTCATGGCGGCCGCCGCCATAGATGTGGCCGGTGTCGAAGGCATTGCCGCCCTGGCGCAGCCAATGGTCCCAGACGGGGGCGCCCTCCCCGGTGGTGTCCTTGTTATCGCAGCCGATGGCCAAACGGCTGATGGGCCGGGAAAGGCCCGGAATCAGTGTCGTGGTGATTTTCATGATGCCACAGCATGTCGCAATTGGGCCTTTGCGGCAAGCGGGCCTCGGCTATAACGGCAAAATGAGCGAACAGAACCCCCTGATTGTATTCACCCCCTCAGGCAAGCGCGGGCGCTTTGCCGTGGGAACCCCGGTGCTCCAGGCCGCGCGCAGCCTTGGCGTGGACATTGACAGCGTGTGCGGCGGCCGCGCCATTTGCGGGCGCTGCCAGATCAATATCGGCGAGGGCGAGTTCGCCAAGCATGGCATCAGCTCATCGGCGGAACACGTCAACGGCACCACCCAGGTCGAGCAGCGCTATGACCGGATCAAGGGCCTGCCGCAGGGCCGCCGCCTCTCCTGCCAGACGCAAATCCTCGGAGACCTGGTGGTGGACGTGCCGCCCGAGAGCCAGGTGCACAAGCAGGTGGTGCGCAAGGAGGCGGATACGCGCGTCATCGCGCTCGATCCCGCCACGCATCTCTATTACATCGAGGTGGAAGAGCCGGACATGCACAAGCCCTCCTCCGATCTGGAGCGGGTGTACAATGCCTTGAAGGCACAGTGGGGCATCGAGAACCTCTCCACCAATCTCACGGTTCTGAACCAGCTGCAGAAGACCCTGCGCAAGGGCGAGTGGAAGATCACCTGTGCCGTGTATTCGCGCGCACCCGGCGGCGGCAACAAGCTGGCGGCCATCTGGCCCGGCTTCCATGACAAGCTTTACGGCCTGGCGATTGACGTCGGCTCCACCACCGTGGCCGCCCATCTCACCAATCTTTCGGGCGGCGAAGTGGCGGCCAGTGCCGGCCTCATGAACCCGCAGATCCGCTTCGGCGAAGACCTGATGAGCCGTGTGTCCTACGTGATGATGAATGAGGGCGGCGAAAAGGAACTCACCTCCGCCATCTGCGGCGCGCTGCAGCAGCTGGCGGAATCGGTGGCCGCGCAGGCGGGCATCGAGCTCACCGACATTCTGGAAGTGGTGCTGGTGGGCAACCCCGTCATGCATCACCTGTTCCTTGGCATAGACCCGACCGAGCTTGGCGGCGCTCCCTTCGCGCTGGCCGATGGCATGGCGCTCACCTTTGAGGCCAAGGAGATGGGCCTGAAGCTCAACCCCGGCGCCTGGGCCTATGTGCTGCCCTGCATCGCCGGCCATGTGGGTGCGGATGCGGCGGGTGTTGCCCTTTCCGAAGCGCCGCATGAGAGCAAGGATATCATGCTCTGCGTGGATGTGGGCACCAATGCCGAAATCATCCTCGGCTCAAAGCAACGGCTGCTCGCCTGCTCCTCGCCCACCGGGCCTGCCTTTGAGGGCGCGCAGATTTCCTGCGGCCAGCGCGCGGCCCCCGGCGCCATTGAGCGCATCCGCATCAACCCCGAAACGCTGGAGCCGCGCTACCGCGTGGTGGGCTGTGCGCTGTGGAGCGATGAGCCCGGCTTCGAGGAAGCCGTGGCGCAAACCGGCGTCACCGGCATTTGCGGCTCGGGCATCATCGAGGCGATTGCCGAGATGTATCTTGCAGGCATCATCAACCAGGACGGCCTGATGGATGGCAGCTTTGCGGCGCGCACCCCGCGCATCGAGGCCTACAAGCGCACCTTCAATTATGTGATCCGCCAGCCCAAGGATGAATCAAACCAGCCCTTGATCCGCATCACGCAGAATGACGTGCGCGCCATCCAGATGGCCAAGGCCGCGCTTTATGCGGGCGTGCGCATTTTGATGGACAAGCTGGGCGTCAATGAGCCCGCCAAGATCAGGCTGGCCGGGGCGTTCGGCTCTCACATTGACATGAAATATGCGATGATCCTGGGCCTCATTCCGGATTGCGATCTCGGCCATGTGCAGAGCGCGGGCAATGCCGCAGGCACAGGCGCGCGCATCGCGCTCTTGAACAAGGCGGCGCGAGACGAAGTGGAAAACGTCGTCCACCGCATCGAAAAAATTGAAACCGCCATCGAGCCCACCTTCCAGCAACACTTCGTTGAAGCCATGGCCATCCCGCACAAGACCGCCGATTTCAGGAATTTGAAACGCGTGGTGACTTTGCCGCCGGTAAAGGTGATTTCCGCGCAGGATGATGAGGGCGGTGGGCGGAGGAGACGGAGGGGGTAGATTGTATCTTGACAAACCAATTCGCTTTCATTACGTAAGACTCACTCTTACAAAATGAAAGCAAATGAGCAAAGATATTCGCCTACCTTCTCGCACCGAACTGGTCATCCTAGATCTCCTTTCACAAAAACGAGAGACCTATGGGCTGGAGCTAGTTCGACAATCAAACAACGCGTTGAAACGAGGCA
>JAGWTZ010000045.1 GCA_028868695.1 Alphaproteobacteria bacterium
GGAAATTCTTAAAGCGCTGTATCAGGTAAAGGGGTTAGTTGACCGTCTGCGAGCGCGTAAGGCCCCCGCCCCGGGCGGTGGCTCAGCCGCCTAGTGAACTGCCCCAACTGAGTGCTACATTCGCCACTTAAGGCAGAAAGTTCAACCTTTTGAAACTCTAGGAAACTTGCGGGATGTCTGGCCAAACCGGGCCTCTCATCCCGCACCAGCCTCCTCAGGCCGCGCCGTTTGCGCCGGCATCTGTCTCGAAGTTGATCGCCTCGACCTTCTTGCCCTCAATCGTGGCCTCGAAGGCGCGCAGGCGCTTGTAGATCGACAGCATGCGCACGATTGTGGGCCAGGAATTGATCAGATACTGGAACGAGCCGCGCACCTGATCCATGGCGTTGGTGATCTGGTTGAGCAGGCCCAGCGTGATTGAACCGGCCACCAGCGTGGGCACCAGCACGATATAGGCGAACACGTTGTCGGTTTGCAGATAGAGGAAGCGGCCGACGTTGAAATAAACATAGTGGAAATACAGGCGGAAATAGTTCTGCCGCACCATTTGGAACAATTCGCGCAGGGTGACCGGGTCGGCGCGCGCCTCGTCATTCTCGCCGAACACCAGTTCCTTGCGGTAGGCGGCCTCGACGCGCTGGTTGCGGAATTCAAGCCCCGGCAGCTTGATGCCGATGAGCGCCAGGAACATCGTACCGAAGGTGGCCCACAGGATCGCCGTCACCACCAGCGGATGGGGGATGGCGCCGAAGACCGGGATTTCGGTGACATATTTGGAATAGCCAAGCAGGATCGGGAAGAAGGCGATCAGCGTCATCACCGATTCAATAAGGTTGCCGCCAAGGTCTTCAAGGCCCGTGGCAAAGCGCATCGTGTCATCCTGCACGCGCTGCGAGGCGCCTTCCACCGTGCGCAGCAACTGCCAGTGTTCGATGTAGTAGTCGTTCATCGCCTCGCGCCAGCGGAACACATAATGGCTGATGAAGAACAGCATGAAGGCGCGGATCACCACATAGACCAGCGCGATGCCGAGGAACTGGCCAATGCCGAGGTAGAACTCTCCCGCCGTCACCGGCCGTGTCTTGCCCACGGCGGCCTGCACCAGGTCATAAAACGGGCCATACCAGTTGTTGATCGCCACGCCCACCTGCACACTGTAGTAGGTGAGGAAGACGATCAGCGCTGAACCGAGCACCGACCAGGCAAACCAACGCCCCGGCGCCAGCGCCCGCCACACTGCAGCGAACAGCCCGACGAGAACCGCATAGTAGATGTAGAACCACAGGAACGGCGCAGACCAGAACACCTGCACGCCGATGATGGGGGCGGCATCTTCCGCCGGGCTGGGCAGGCCAAAATGGACGCCGAAATCCTTGAAGAAGAAGAACCACGCCAAAACCGCCGCCAGCGTCCATACCGCAGCGGAGGCAAAAAACAGTTTCGGCTTGGGGAAGAAGGAAACGAACATGGGCGTCTTTCTTGGTTTTTGCCGCGTTGGGCGCGGGGAATTGGATTCGCGCGGTGATCTTCGTCAGTTTTGGCCAAATTGCAACGCTTGTGTCATAAGCGCGCCATGTCTGATGAACTTTCTGTGAGATTTGGCCCGGCGGTTGAAGCCTGGCTGGCAAAGGCGCAGCCGGGGCCGCTGCGCGAAAAGGTGGGCACGCTGCGCCATGCCTATGAGGGCGGGGCCAGTTCGGCGCGCGTCGATCTTGCTGCCTACCTTGCCGCGCGCGCGCCCGCCACTTTCGCTGCCATCTCCGCAACGCTGCGGCAGATTAAAAGCCTGGCACCAGAATTCGCGCCGGTAAGCCTGCTCGATGTGGGGGCAGGGCCGGGCACGGCCAGCTTTGCCGCCGCCGCGCATTTCCCCAGCCTCACGCAGGCGCGGCTGGTGGAAGGCGATGCGCGCTTTGCAGCACTGGCCGAAGAGCTGGCGCCGCAGCTGCCTTTCGCGGCAACGGTTCATCGCGGCTCGCTTCTCAATGCGCTTGCGCCTGCCAATCTGGTCATCGCCGCCTATGTGCTGGCTGAATTGCCGCTCGACCAGATGGCGCAGGCGGCAACGCATCTTTGGCGCGCCACTGAAACTGTGCTGCTGCTGGTGGAGCCGGGAACACCGCAAGGCTTTGCCCGCATCAAGGTGGCGCGCGCCGCGCTTCTGAAGGCGGGCGGACACCTCATCGGCCCCTGCACACATGGTGAAGCCTGCCCGATGCAGGGCGCGGACTGGTGCCATTTCAAAACCCGCCTGCAGCGCAGCCGCGCCCACATGCATGCCAAGGGCGGCATCGTGCCATTTGAGGACGAAGCCTTCTCCTGGCTGGCGGTGGCGCGCTTTGCTGCCCGCCGCCCGGAGGCGCGCATCATCGCGCCGCCGCAAGTGGGCAAGGCGGGCGTGGCCTTGCGCCTTTGCACCAGTGCAGGCCTGCAAGACGAGGTGATTGCCTCGCGCGCCAAGCCTGCCTACAAGCAGGCCAAGAAATTGCGCTGGGGGGATGGATTCTCCCGCCATGAGACTGGTGAGGCATGATGGATTTCACACAATGGCAGGCTGATGCCCAGAACCTGCTGCAACAGGTGGTGGGCTGGCTGAAATCGCCGCAGTTCTATGCCCAGGTGGCGGCCATTGCCGTGATCTGGGTGGCGGTGCGCCTCTCGGCCCGCAACCTCGTCACCCGTGTCTGGCTGTTCAACACCGAGCCCACCGATGGCCGCCTTGTGAAGGCGCGCAAGATCATTTACGCCTGCGCCGATCTGGTGAAGCCGCTGCTGCTGTTTGTGGGGCTGGCCATTGCCGCGCAGATTTGTGACCAGGCTGTGGGCTCTTCCTGGCTGGTGCGCGCCGCGCAAAGCCTCGCTGTCATCTCGCTGCTCTATGCCGCAATCAACCGCTTCCTCAAGCAGCCGCTGATCAACGCCGCGGCGCGCTGGGTGGGCATTCCCGCCGCCACGCTCTATGCCTTTGGCTACATGCCGCAGGTGATTGACTGGCTGGACCACGCCGCCTTCGAGGCCGGCAATGTGCGCATCTCTCTGCTCACCCTCATCAAGGCCGCGCTGTTCGGCGGCAGCCTGTTCTGGCTGGGGCGGGTTTCCTCGCGCGCCGGCGAGCGCGTCATCCGCCAGCAGGAATCGCTCGATGTCCAGACCCGCGAACTGGCCACCAAGGGCTTTGACCTGTTCGTGGCCTGCTTTGCCGGGCTGTTGCTGCTGAACCTGCTGGGCATTGATCTATCAATCCTTGCGGTGTTCTCAGGCGCGGTGGGCGTGGGGCTTGGCTTTGGCCTGCAGCAAATCGCGTCCAACTTCATGTCCGGAGTCATCATCCTGCTGGAGCGCTCGCTCAAGGTCGGGGACTTCATCGAGCTCGAAGACGGCCGCAGCGGCCACCTGCTTGAGATCAACATGCGCCAATCGCGCCTTGGCACCTTTGACGGCAAGGACATCATGGTGCCCAATGACCGCTTCATCACCACCCGCGTGGTGAACTGGACGCATGCCGACCCGCGGCAGCGCTATGAAGTGCCCTTCACCGTGACCTATGACACCGACATCCACGCCGTGCCGCCGCTGATCGTCAAGGCGCTGCTGAAATTGAAAGGCGTGCTGCGTGAGCCGGAAATGCCGGAATGCGCGCTCAAGTCGTTCGGGGACACGGCGGTGAACTTCACCGCCAAGTTCTGGGTCGAGGGCATTGATGACGGCGTGAACAGCTACACCTCCGATGCGCTTTTTGCGGTGTGGGACGCGCTGAAGGAAGCCGGCATCAAGATGAAGGCGCCGCCGCCGCAAATCCAATATGTCTCCGCACCCGATCCCAGAAAGGCCAAATCATGAGAAAGCTCATTTCCTCCGGCTCCACCTTTGAGGCCAGCATGGCCTATTCGCGCGCCGTGGTGGATGGCGAGTGGTGCTTTGTTTCAGGCACCACCGGCTTTGACTATGACACGATGACCATCTCCGCCGATGTGGCCGAGCAGGCCGAGCAATGCTTCAAGAACATCGCCAAGGCGCTGGGGCAGGGAGGCTTCAGCCTGGCGGACACGGTGCGGGTGCATTATCTTTTGCCCAAGGCTGAAGACTTCGAGGCCTGCTGGCCCGCCTTGCGCAAATATCTGGGAGACGTGCGCCCCGCCGCCACCATGTTTGTGGCCGCACTCGCCGACCCGCGCATGAAAATCGAAATCGAAATCACCGCAAAGAAGCGCACATGAAGCCGCGTGACATTGCCCTTGCGGTGGTGATTGCCGCCATCTGGGGCTTCAACTTCATCGCCATCAAGCTTGGCGTCACCGCCGTGCCGCCCTTCTTCTTGACCGCGCTGCGCTTCATGCTGGCGGCCTTTCCCGCGCTCTTGTTCATCGCCCGGCCCAAGGAAGGTTTTGGCTGGGTGGCTGGCTTTGGCCTGGTGCTGGGGGTGGGGCAGTTCGGCTTTCTGTTCCTCGCCGTGCGCCTCGGCCTGCCTGCGGGTCTCACCTCGCTGGTGATGCAGGCGCAAGCCTTCTGGACCATGCTGTTCGCCTGGATGATGCTGCGTGAGGTGCCCACCGTCCAGCAGGTCTGGGGCGCCATCGTGGGCTTTCTCGGCATCGCCATCATTGCCTATGGCCGCTGGTCGGGCTCTGACCTGTTGCCGCTGCTGCTCTGCATCCTTGCCGCCGCAGGCTGGGCCGCCGCCAACATTGTTTCCAAAATGGCCCGGCCGAAGGACACGCTGTCTTTCGTCATCTGGTCCAGCCTTGCCGTGCCGCTGCCCATGCTTGTGCTGTCCTGGATTTTCGAAGACCATGCCCAAAGCCTGGCGGCGCTCACCTCGCCAAGTTGGCAGGTGGTGGGTTCACTGCTGTACCTCGCCTTCCTCTCAACGCTGTTTGGCTACGGCGCGTGGAACTATCTGTTCAACCACTATCCCGCCTCAACGGTCGCACCTTATTCCATGCTGGTGCCGCTGTTCGGCATCCTCGGCGGCGCGCTGGCTTTCGGCGAGCGCTTTGATGGCTATGAAATCGCAGGCGCGGTTTTGATCGTGGCGGGGCTGGTGACCGGCAATTTTGGCGGGCGGCTGGCACAGGCGCTGGGAATAAAAAAGGCGGAGCCCGCAGGCTCCGCCAATTCCTGAGTTTCTCATTATACTGGCGCTTCTCGGTCGCCAGATCGGCAGCAGCTTGTGCCGCCTGCCTAATTCCTCCCTAAACCTGGGCTTGGATCGTCCCGAGGTCAATGACACAAATTAGACACAATTCCGGCTGGCCGCCAAGTGAAAAATGCATGGCTGCAGGAATTTTGATCAGACTGCCTTGAGGTGCGCCACGCACTACCGGAGATGGGCGCCCGCAAAACCCTTTCAGTTTTTGGGCGTGAGGCTCTAAAAGGGCCGCAATTTTCAGCAAACGAGATTCTTCATGCGTCTTTCCCAGTATTTCCTTCCCATTCTGCGCGATGATCCCAAAGAAGCGGAGATCGCCTCCCACAAGCTGATGCTGCGCGCCGGCATGGTGCGCCAGGAGGCGGCTGGCAGCTATTCCTGGCTGCCGCTGGGCTACCGCGTTCTGCGCAAGATCGAGCAGATCGTGCGCGAGGAGCAGAACCGGGCAGGGGCCATCGAGGTGCTGATGCCCACCCTGCAATCGGCTGACCTGTGGCGCAAATCCGGCCGCTATGACGCCTATGGCAAGGAAATGCTGCGCATCAAGGACCGGCAGGACCGTGACCTGCTTTACGGCCCCACCAACGAGGAAATGATCACCGACATTTTCCGTTCGGGCGTGCAGAGCTACAAGGACGTGCCGCGCAATCTCTATCACATCCAGTGGAAGTTCCGCGATGAGGTGCGCCCGCGCTTTGGCGTGATGCGTGGCCGCGAATTCCTGATGAAGGATGCCTACAGCTTCGACCTGACGCGCGAGGCCGGCCAGCATTCCTACAACAAGATGTTCGTGAGCTATCTGAAGACCTTTGCCCGCATGGGCCTCAAGGCCGTGCCGATGCGCGCCGAGACCGGCCCGATCGGCGGCAAGGACAGCCACGAATTCCTCATCCTGGCGCCCACTGGCGAGAGCGAAGTGTTCTTCGACAAGGGCTTCCATGACGTGGATTGGCAGAACTTCGAGATCGACTATGACAATGTCGAGGACGTGGCCGGCGTGGTGGAGAAATTCACCTCGATGTATGCCGCCACCTCCGAAATGCATGATGGCGCCGACTATGAAAAGCGCGTGCCCGCTGACCGCCGCATGACAGGCCGCGGCATTGAAGTGGGCCACATCTTCTTCTTTGGCGACAAATACTCGCTGCCCATGGGCTGCGAAGTGCAGGGCCCGGATGGCAAGAAGGTGGTGCTGCAGTCAGGCTCCTACGGCATTGGCGTGTCGCGCCTGGTGGGCGGCATCATCGAGGCCAGCCATGACAAGGACGGCATCATCTGGCCGGAGGCCGTGGCCCCCTTCAAGGTGGGCCTGATCAACATCAAGAGCGGCGATGCCGAGGCTGATGCCGCCTGCGCCAAGATCTACAAGGCGCTGGAAGCCAAGGGTGTTGAGGTTCTCTATGACGACCGCCAGCAGCCGGGCGGCGCCAAGTTCGCCACCATGGACCTGATCGGCCTGCCCTGGCAGGTGATCATCGGCCCGCGCGGCCTGAAGGACGGCATTGCCGAAGTGAAGCACCGCGCCACCGGCCAGCGTGAAAACGTGGCGCTGGACAAGGTTGTGGAAAAGCTGGCGGGATGATCGGCTGAATGGCTTCACCCGCCGAGACAAGGCCCTTTGCAGCCTTTGAGTGGATGCTGGCGCTGCGCTATCTGCGCGCCCGCCGCAAGGAAGGCTTCATCTCGGTCATCTCGCTGTTCTCCTTCCTCGGCATCATGCTGGGCGTGGCCACGCTGATTGTGGTGATGTCGGTGTTCAACGGCTTTCACCAGGAACTGCTGGGCAAGATTCTCGGCTTTTCCGGCCATGCCAGCGTGTTCCGCGCTGACCAGACGCCCATCCAGAATTATCCGGCACTGGTGGACCGCATCGCCAAGGTGGATGGCGTCACCTCGGTGATTGCCCTTTCCGAAGGCCAGGCCATGGTGTCTTCATTGCGCAATGCCACGGGTGCCCTTGTGCGCGGCATCAGCGAGGCCGACCTCGCCAAGCTGCCCGACATCAACAACAAGGATTTGAAAACGGCAATCGCCGCCCCGCCGCAGGCCGACGCCACGCCAACTCTGGCGGGCTTCGACAAATCCGGCGGCGTGATCGTGGGCCAGGGCCTCGCCACCCATCACCAGCTGGTGCTGGGCGGCACGGTGACTTTGATTGCCCCCAATGGCCCTGACACCCCCATCGGCAATGTGCCGCATTCGCGCGACTATGTGGTGGCGGGCGTCTTCAAGGCCGGCATGTCGGACTATGATGACAATGTGGTCTATATGCCCATCGCCGAGGCGCAGGACTTTTTCTCCACCGGAGAAGGCGCCACCAGCCTTGAGGTGATGGTGAAGGACCCTGATCAGGTGCAGGGCCAGGTGGCCGCCATGCTCAATGCGGCGGGTGCGGACATGCTGGTGCAAACCTGGCAGGCGCGCAATGTCGCCTTCTTCAATGCTCTCGCGGTCGAACGCAACGTCGTCACCATGGTGCTGTCCCTCGTGGTGATGGTGGCGGCGCTGAACATCATCTCCGGCCTTTACATGATGGTGAAGGACAAGGGCTCCAACATCGCCATCCTGCGCACCATGGGCGCCACGCGCGGCGCCATCATGCGCGTGTTCTTCATCACCGGCGCGGCGATTGGCACGCTGGGCACGCTGGCCGGGCTGGTGATCGGCCTGATCATCTGCTGGAACGCCGAAAACATCCGCCGCGGCATCCAATGGCTTTCGGGCGTCGACCCTTTCAATCCAGAATTCTACTATCTGGCGCAGCTGCCTGCCAAGGTCAGCTATGTGCAGACGGCCTATATCGTCGCCTTCGCGCTGCTGATTTCCTATCTCGCCACGCTCTATCCAAGCTGGAAGGCGGCACGCCTCGACCCGGTTGAGGCCTTGCGTTACGAATGAACCTGAAGCCCACCCTTGAACTGCACGGCATCGCCCGCGTCTATGGCGAGGGCGAACAGGCGCTGGAGATTTTCCGCAACCTCTCGCTCACCATCAACCCGGGCGAGATCGTCGGCATGATCGGCCCTTCAGGGGCGGGCAAGTCCTCGCTGCTGCACATTGCCGGCCTGCTTGAAAAGCCGACGGCGGGTGAAGTGGTGATCGCCGGGCAGAACTGCTCGGAGATGGATGACAAGACGCGCACCGCCGTGCGCCGCATCGGCATTGGCTTTGTCTATCAGTTCCATCACCTGCTGCCGGAATTCTCGGCGCTGGAAAATGTGGTGATGCCGCAATTGATCGCCGGGGCGGGCAAGGCCGCCGCCGAAAAACGCGGGCGTGACCTTCTGGGCCGCATGAAACTTTCGCACCGGCTGGAGCACCGCCCGGCCGAGCTTTCAGGAGGCGAGCAGCAGCGCGTGGCCATCGCCCGCGCCATTGCCAACCGGCCCTTGCTGCTGCTGGCCGACGAACCCACCGGCAATCTTGATCCGCCCACCGGCGAAATGGTGCATCAGGAATTCGTGCGCCTGATCCGCGAGGAGGGGCTGGCAGCGCTGGTCGCCACCCACAACATCGAGTTTGCCCAGCGCATGAGCCGCGTGGTCCGGCTATCCAATGGCGCGCTGGTGGAGGATTAGCCTCATCCTTGCCACGCTGCTTGCAGCGGGCAAGGCGTGGGCCGTGCCGGAGGAAGGCCGTGGGTCCCTGGCGGCGCGCATTTGCGCCAGCGCCGAAGCCGAGGCTGGTGCCAACGGGCTTGATGCCACGTTCTTTGCTCGCCTCTTGTGGCGTGAAAGCCTGTTTGACCCCAATGTCGTTTCCGGCAAGGGCGCGCAGGGCATTGCCCAGTTCATGCCCGAAACCGCAGCCAAGCGCGGCCTGGCCAACCCTCTCGAACCCATGGCGGCGGTGAAGGCCTCTGCCGCCTATCTGGCTGACCTCAAAAATCAATTTGGAAACATGGGCCTGGCGGCTGCGGCTTATAATGCGGGTGAGGCGCGTTTGGCCAAATGGCTGGCCGGGCAGGGCGGCCTGCCGGATGAAACCCGCGGCTATGTGGCCTTCATCACCGGCCACCCGGTGGAAGAATGGCGCCAGCCCAAGGCCGATTTCCCCATGCCTGCCCTGGGTGCTGCCGCCAGCTTTGCCGAAAACTGCGAGGCGCTGGCGGCGCGCAAGCAGCAACTGGCTGAACCTGCCGCAGCCTCTGCCGCCTACAAACCTTGGGGGGCGCTGCTGGCGGTGAACTTCAGCGAGGCGCGGGCGCTGGGCATGTACCGCCGCCTGAAACTGCGTTTCCCATCTTCTCTGGCGAATCAGGAGCCGCTGATTCTGCGCAAGCGCAACCTTTCGCGCGGCACCAGGCGGCTGGTCTATGTGATGCTTGCTGCCAGCACCCGCGCCGAGGCCGCTTCAGCCTGCGAAAAACTGAGCGCAGCGGGGGCACCCTGCATTGTGCGGAAAAACTGATTTCGCCGATGTTGCGCCGGGGCCAACCTGTGTAAACTGGCGCCATGCCTGCCACCTTCATTCACCTGCGTGTCCACACGGCCTATTCGCTTTCCGAAGGGGCCTTGCCCGTCAAGAAGCTGGCGGGCCTGGCCAAGGACAACAAGATGCCCGCGCTGGCCATCACCGACACGGGCAACCTGTTCGGCGCGCTGGAATTTTCCGACACGCTGGCTGAAAAAGGCATCCAGCCCATCATTGGCCTCGACATCAAGGTGAACATGGTGGCCGCGGCCCCCAGCAAGTTCCAGCCCCAGGCCGGCCTGCGCCGGTTCCCCTCGCTGCTGCTGATCGCCAAGGATGAGGTGGGCTACCAAAACCTGATGAAGCTGTCGTCCGCTGCCTTTCTTGAGGTTGAGGACAATGCCGAACCGCATGTGACAGCCGAACGGCTTGAGGCTTTGAGCCAGGGCCTCATCTGCCTTTCGGGCGGGCCCGGCGGCCCGGTCAATGAACACCTCGCCAATGGCCAGCGCACACCGGCGCGCGAGGCGCTGCAACGCTTGCACGCCATTTTTGCAGACAGGCTTTATGTCGAACTGCAGCGCCATGGCACAGCGCCTGAGAAGGCGGCCGAGCCTGGCCTCATCGAATTGGCTTATGAGCTTGGCCTGCCGCTGGTGGCCACCAATGAATGCTATTTCGCCAAGCCCGATGACTATGTGGCCCATGATGCGCTGATCTGCATTGCCGAGGGCGAAGTGATTTCGGCCCAGGACCGCCGCCGCCTGACGCCCGAGCACTATTTCAAAAGCCAGCAGGAGATGGCGGCGCTGTTTGCCGATCTGCCTGAGGCTGTGGAAAACACCATCGAGATCGCCCGGCGCTGCGCCTTCTGGGTGAAAGGCAGAAAGCCCATCCTGCCGCGCTTTGCCGAAGGCGACGAGGCGGAGGAACTGCGCCGCCAGGCCGTGGAAGGGCTGGAGCGGCGGCTGGCCACCACCGGTCTTGCCCCCGGCATGAGCCGCGAGGATTACGACAAGCGGCTGGAGTTTGAGCTCTCCGTCATCATCAAGATGAAATATCCGGGCTACTTCCTCATCGTTTCGGATTTCATCAAATGGGCCAAGTCGCAGAACATTCCGGTGGGGCCGGGGCGTGGCTCGGGCGCTGGTTCGCTGGTGGCCTATTCCCTCACCATCACCGATCTTGATCCCCTGCGCTTTGGCCTGCTGTTCGAGCGCTTCCTGAACCCGGACCGTGTGTCGATGCCGGACTTCGACGTGGACTTCTGCCAGGACCGGCGCGACGAAGTGATCACCTATGTGCAGGGCCGCTATGGCAAGGACAAGGTGGCGCAGATCATCACCTTCGGCAAATTGCAGGCCCGCATGGTGACGCGCGACGTGGGCCGCGTGCTGCAAATGCCTTACGGGCAGGTGGACCGCCTGTCCAAGATGATCCCCAACAACCCGGCCAATCCCATCACCCTGGACAAGGCCATCGAGATGGAGCCGCGCCTTCAGGAAGAGCGCGACCGCGACCCCAATGTCGGCGCGCTGTTTGACATCGCGCTGAAGCTGGAGGGCCTTTACCGCAACGCCTCCACCCATGCCGCCGGCATTGTGATTGGCGACAGGCCGCTGGAAGAGCTGGTGCCGCTGTTCCGCGATCCGCGCTCGGCCCTTCCCGCCACCCAGTTCAACATGAAATATGTTGAAAAGGCCGGGCTGGTGAAGTTCGACTTCCTCGGCCTCAAGACGCTGACCGTCATCGACAAGGCGCAGAAGCTGATCCGCGCCCGCGTGCCGGATTTTGACGCCAGCCGCATTCCGCTTGATGACGCGAAAACCTTTGCCATGCTGGCGCAGGGCGAAACGGTGGGCGTGTTCCAGCTGGAAAGTGCCGGCATGCGCGATGCCGTGCGCGCCATGCATGCCGACCGGCTGGAGGATCTGATCGCCCTGGTGGCGCTGTACCGCCCCGGCCCCATGGCCAACATCCCCACTTATTGCGCGCGCAAGCTGGGCAAGGAGCCGGTGGAATATCTCCACCCGCTGCTCGAGCCCATCCTCAAGGAAACCTTCGGCGTCATCACCTATCAGGAGCAGGTGCAGCAGGCGGCGCGTGACATGGCTGGCTATACCCTGGCCCAGGCCGATCTCTTGCGCCGCGCCATGGGCAAGAAGATCAAGGCGGAAATGGACGCCCAGCGCGAAACCTTCATGAAAGGTGCCGCGGCCAATGGCATTTCCGAGGAGATCGCCAAGGCCACCTTTGATGCCTGCGCCAAGTTCGCCGAATATGGCTTCAACAAGTCCCATTCCGCGCCCTATGCCTATATCAGCTATCAGACGGCCTATCTGAAGGCCAACCATCCGGTGGAGTTCCTTGCCGCGTCGATGACGCTCGACATGGGCAATACCGACAAGCTGATGATCTTCAAGCGCGAGGCTGACCGGCTGGGCATCAAGGTGCTGCCGCCTTCGGTCAATGCCAGCGGCGTGGATTTCGCGGTGAAGGAGGGCGCCATCATTTATTCCATGGCGGCGCTGAAGAATGTTGGCGCCGGCGCGGTGGAGCAGATCGTCTCGGCGCGTGGCAATGGCGGGCCGTTCAAGTCCCTTGGCGAATTCTCGCGCCGCGTTGATGCCAAGGCGCTCAACCGCCGCGCCCTGGAAAGCCTGATCAAGGCCGGCGCCTTCGATGCGCTCAACCCCAACCGCGCGCAGGTTCTGGAAGCGGTGGATTCCATCATCGGCGTGGCCAACCGCACGGCGAGCGAAGCGGCCTCCGGCGCCATGGACATGTTTGCAGCCCTGCCTTCCACCAGCGACGAGCTGGTGCTGCCGCGCCGCGATGCCTGGCTGCCCATGGAAAAGCTGGGCCATGAGTTTGACGCCGTGGGCTTCTATCTCTCCGGCCACCCGCTGGATGAATACGCCAAGCCGCTGGCCCGCCTCGGCGTGGAAAGCTGGGCCAGCTTCCACGAAAAGGCCCTCACCAAGGGGGCAACGGCGGCCAAGCTGGCAGGCACCATCACCTACAAGCAGGAGCGCCGTTCGAAGCAGGGCAACAAGTTCGCCTTTGTCGGCTTCTCCGACCCCACCGGCCAGTTCGAAACCATTGTGTTCTCGGACACGCTGAACCAGCTGCGCGACATGCTGGAGCCGGGCCGCGCGGTGATCGCGCGCATTGAGGCCGATGTCGAGGGCGAAGACGTGAAGCTGCGCCTGCAAGGGCTTGAATCACTCGACAAGGCGGCGGCATCCATTGTGCAGGGCATTCAGATTTTCGTGCGTGATGCCACGCCGCTGGAATCAATCACCAAGCGCCTGCAGCCCGGTGGCCGCGCGCCCGCGCGCCTCACGATGCTGCTGGAAGGGGGAAGGGAAGTGGAAATCGGCTTGGGCTCGCGCTTTGCCATCACCCCGCAGATCAAGGGCGCCATCAAGGCCATTCACGGCGTTGTCGATGTGCAGGATTTGTGAACGCGCCGCTCAGTAGCGCGAGGGGCCGTCGACTGGCGGCAGCTGCGTCTGGTCCAGCTGCTTGACGAATTCAATGGCCACGCCCTGGTCGATGTAGCGCACCACGCGGCCGCGCATCTTGCCCAGCATGATGGATGTGCCGATCGAGGGGATCACCTCGGTCTTGATGCCGGCGCCGGAAACCGAAATGTCCAGGACTTCGCAATTATAGATGCGGCCATCCGGCAAAGTGATCTGCGAGGCCTTTTCGGTGGGCTCATAGCGTGCATGGCGGCGGCCGTCCGTGGCCTTGCCGGCGTTGCGGTCCTTCAGCCATTGGATGCGCTGTTGCAGCCGTTCCAGCCGGGGGCCCTTGAGGGTGAAGTGAATGGCAAAGCCGCCGGGCCGCGGCTCACCTGAAAGCGCCTCGATGCGGCCAATGTCTTCGAGATAGGCCACGATGGCCTGGCCGATCGGCGGCACGCTGGTTGTCAGGAAAATCGCGCCATCGAAGGAAAGGTCAGTCACCTGGCAGGCGTGTTCGCTCATGTCCGGCAGCATGAAGCGGCCAAACACCACGCCAAGCGGGTTGGCCTCACTCTTCAGCTCGATCTTTTCAGACAGGAGCGCGCTCACGGATGTCCTTCCCTGGAATGCATCATGCCATAAATGCGTGTGGCAGGTTGTATCAGGCCGGATTTAACACGGTTGCGCGTAAATGGCTGGTTAACAGGTTAAGATTTAACCTGCCAAACCGCCCTGGATCACCTTGAGGTTTGGCGCCTTGCGGCCAACCTGGGCCACAAGCTGGTTGCCGGCTTCATGCTCGGTCCAGATCATGCGGGCTGAAACCAGCTCGCGCCGCAGCAACAGCGAGCGGCTGCCTTCCTCATCCTGCCCAAACCCGAACAGGCCGCCAAACAGCTGCGCCTGGCCCGAGGCCTGGTCGAGAACCGGCAGGCCCAGCAATTCTGCCGCCACGACGTTGCCCGTGGTGGCCACCAGCCGCATCCGGACCAGGCAGGGCTGCAGGCGCGAAACCGCCAGCTCGAAAGTCTTGCCCACCACGTCGCGCTCAAAGCTGTCAAAGCCGGAAAGCGCATCTCGGCCCGTGGCGCTGTCATGCAGCAAATCACACACTTGCGTGCCCGCCAGCCTGTAGGCCCAGCGGCCCTGGATGGTGCGTTCGATGATCGACACATTGGGCAGCAAATGCACCAGCTTGTGCAGCGCGATCTCGCTGCGCTGCGGGCAGGGGCGTTCGGCGCGCAGGCCTTCCCAATAGCGGAACAACGCCCGGCTGCCGGGGTGGATGATGGCGGTGGCGGCCTTGTCAATGTCGTTGCGGTCGTCGGCGTGCATTGTATATCCTCGTGGCTGGCGGCCGGCTTGGCCTGTGCCAGATTGAACCTGTGTCCGTGATGGTGCAGGAGACGTGCCAGAGCGGCGGCAGGCCTGGCAGCAAGGAGGGGAGTGGAAAGTGTGGTGAACAATCCGGATTTTGGCCAGGAATCGCCGCAGCCCGCACCCGCGCGTCAACCCATTGTTAACCTTCCGCCCGTGGTCTGGGTGGTGGTGGCGCTGCTTTTCGCCATCCACGCGCTGATTTCAATTGGCGGTGAGCCCTGGCGCGCCTGGACCAACTATCTCTTCGCCTTCATCCCGGCCCGTTTCGGCACAGCCGCCTTTGCGCAAGTGCCCGGCTCAGCGGTCTGGAGCATGCTGACCTATGGCTTCCTGCATGGCAGCTGGGCGCATGTGTCGCTCAATTGCCTGTGGCTTGTGGTGTTTTCCAAGCCGGTCGAGGCACGCCTTGGCACGCCGCGCTATCTCATTCTGCTGGCGCTCTCGATCATCGGCGGCGCGCTGGCCTCGCTCATCGTGCATTGGGGCGAGGTGCTGATCATGGTGGGCATCTCTGGCGGCGTCTCCGGCATTCTCGCCGCCGCGATTCCGCTGATGAACGGCCGCTATGACGAATTGCACGACACGTTGCGCCCTCTGCGGCCCGCCGAATTGTTGCGCAACCCGCGCGCCCTGACCTTCACGCTGATGTGGCTGGGCCTCACGCTGGCCACCGCCTCGTCGCAATATCTCTCCACCAGCGCCTTCGACAATCAAACGCAAGTGGCCTGGGACGCGCATCTCGGCGGCTTCGTGGTGGGGCTGATCGGATTTTACATTTTGGATGCCACCATTCGCCGCAAGCCCGTTCACACCCTGCATTGAACATGCTAGCCTTTCACCACTGAAGAATTGACTCGGGCCATGATCATCGCGGCGAAGTCAGTCTGCTTCGCCCATCATGCCAAAGGGTCAGCATGAGGAGGAGGAAGCCATGTCCGTCAAGCACATCCTGAAGCAGAAGGGCCGCGACGTTGTCGTCGCCAAGCCGTCCGACACGGTGAAGCAGGTGGCCGAAACCCTGGCCGCCAAGCGCATTGGCGCGGTGGTTGTTTCATCCGGCGAGGGCAGGGTGGAAGGCATTCTGAGCGAGCGTGACGTGGTGCGCGCCGTGGCGGGCCTTGGCGCCGCCGCCCTGGCGCGGCCGGTTTCCGATTTCATGACCAAGGAAGTCAAGCACTGCACAGAAGATGATAGCGAGGCCGAATTGATGGCGCTGATGACGCAGCACCGCATCCGCCACCTGCCGGTGGTGACCGGCGGCAAGCTGGCGGGCATGATCTCGATTGGGGACGTGGTCAAGTTCCGCATCGAAGCCATTGAGCGCGACGCCGCCGACATGAAGGCCTATATCAGCGGCGCGGCTTGAGACAAGCGTAACGCGATTTGGAACACTGGCGCTATGGAATGACGTAAGTGCCGCTGCCGGTCACGGTATAGGTTGCGAGGCACTTGCCCTTGGCGTCAGTGAAGGCCCAGACATGGTTGCGATATGTCGCCTGGACATAGGACTGGTGCGGCGCAAGTCTGCGGTATTTCCGCGTACCGCCCTTAAACTTGTACCAAAGCACATCGACGTTGTTAGCATTGCCATTGACGAATTTCACGTCGGCAGGCTGGTTGGAGGGTGAGGATTGCAGACTGCTGCAGCCCGCTTCTGCGCTGCTCGCCGCAGCTAATGTAACAAGTGTGGCCGCAAACATTGCGCGTTTCATATCATGTCTCCCCAGTCGTGATGGCAAACCGTGGCACGGTCCACGGGCTTGCCTCAAATGACATTTTGGTAGGGAAACACGCTGGCGGAACACCTTCACACCATTTCCAGCTGGCTGCCTTTCACCTGGCGGTAGAAACAGCTGCGCCGCCCGGTGTGGCAGGCAGCGCCCTTGCCATTGGCTTTGACGCGGATGAGAAGGCAATCCATGTCACAATCCACCCGCAGTTCCACCACGCTGAAGGTCTCGCCCGAAGTTTCGCCCTTCATCCACAGCTTCTGGCGCGAGCGGCTATAGAAGTGGATGAGGCCTGTCTCCTGCGTCTTGCGCAAGGCCTCGGCATTCATGTGGGCGAACATCAGCACCGTTCCATCGCCCGCGTCCTGCACGATGGCGCCGATCAGCCCGGCCGCGTCAAAGCGCGGCGTGAAGGTGAGGGAATTGTCGAGATCAGACTTGCTCATGGGGTGCCTTTTTCCTTGCCATTCCGGGCAGGCCAAACGGAGATGCCCGCTTGCGCGGGCATGACGGGGTTGAATGGCCTGCAGGTTAGGGGGATTGGAAATGCCGCGCAATGCCCTTACATTGGGGGCATGATCGATGAAATCTACAACCGCAAGATCTTGGGCTATGCTGCCGACATTCCGCACCTCGGGCGGCTTGCCGCGCCGGATGCCACGGCGGTGGCCCATTCGAAGCTGTGCGGCTCCAAGGTCACTGTTGATGTCGCCATGAAGGACGGCGTGGTGACGGATTTTGCCCAGGACGTGAAGGCCTGCGCGCTGGGCCAGGCCTCATCCTCCATCATGGGGCGGCATGTCATTGGCTCCACCGCCCCTGAGCTGCGCGCCTTGCGCGAGCAGATGTACAAGATGCTGAAGGAGCAGGGCCCCGCCCCATCCGGCAGGTGGGCCGAGCTGGAAGCGCTGACCCCGGTGCGTGATTACAAGGCGCGCCATGCCTCGACCCTTCTCACCTTTGATGCGGTGGTGGACGCCGTGAACCAGATCGAGGCCAGGCATGACCAAGCCGCCAAAGTTTCTTGACGCCACCGCGGCCCCGCAGCGCACAGGCTCGCGCTATCCCGCCCCGCACGATGAGCCGTGCAAGGCACGGGTGAAATACATTCTGGGTGATGTATTTGGGCTTGACCAGTTTGGCGTCAACCTCGTGACGCTTGAGCCGGGTTCATGGTCCAGCCAGCGCCACTGGCATGAGAAGGAGGATGAGTTCATCTTCGTGGTCTCCGGTGAGCTTGTGCTGGCCGATGACACGGGTGAACACCTGTTGCAGCCCGGCATGTGCGCCGGCTTCAAGGCGGGCAATGGCAATGGCCACTGCCTGAAGAACCTCACGGACAAGCCGGCCCAATATCTCGAAGTGGGCACCCGCAGCAATCACGAGGTGGCGTGGTATTCCGACATTGACCTCAAGGTGGAATTGAAGGACCGCAAGGCCAGCTACACCCGCAAGGATGGTTCGGCCTTCTGAAAGCTGCCGTGCAGCGTGGCCGCCACCGCGCCAAGGCCCAAGAGCCCGAGGCTGACCGGCCAGACAAAGGCCGCACCTTGCGCCTGCATCAGCGCCGCCAGCCCGCAGCCAAGGGCTGCGCCCACGTCCCAGCCGCCTTCACCCTGGATGTGAAAAAGCAGCGGGTTGCCCGAGGCCTTGGCCAGGTTGTAGACCCGCGCATTGAACGCCGAGCCGTAAAGCGGCCCTGCCAGCGCGCCAAGCCCAAGCCCAATGAAGGCCGTTGCTGGCGTGCCATAGCCCAGCGCCCGCGCCAGCACCGCCACGGCCAGCACGCTGAGCGCCAGCCCGGCAGACCATTTGTGGTGCCCAAGGTCAAACAGCCGCCCCACGCCCAGCGCCATCACCGCACCGGTCAGCGCGGCGGCGGCTTGCGCAAACCCGTAAGCCTCAAAGCTTTCGCCCAAGGTGATGAACAGGGCCAGCGACCAGCTATAGGTCGCCCCCGCCGCCATCAGCCCATCGCCAAAATAGATGCGCCAGGCAAAGCGGTTGGCTTCTGCGTTGTGGGCCTCGCCATCCGGCAGCACTGGGTTGGCAATGCCCAAGAGCGGCAGCGTGGCCAGCGCCTGTGATGAGGCCGAAAGCAGGAAGGCCGCCGTGCCGCCGTAGCGGCTGAGCAGCAGCCCGCCCACCGCCGGCCCGGCGATTGCCGAGAGTGAATAGATCAGTTGCACCAGGCTCACTTGTGAACCACGCGCCTCGACATCGCCCAGCGTGGCGGAAAGAGCATGAAAGCTCGTCCAGTAAAAGCCTTCGCCCAAGGCCGCCACCAGCAGGAAGGCCGCCAGCGCCAGCCCCGGCCCATGCACCTGCGTGAGCAGCAGATAGCCGCAAGCCGCCAGCAGGTTGCCGGTGATCAGCGCGGCCTTCAGGCCCACCAGCCTGGCATAGGGATAAAGGCCCTGCCGGAACAGCAGCCGGCATAGCACCAGCGCCGAAAAAGTGAGCAGCGCAAAGGGCGCGCCGAAACCTGATTTCATGAGATAGGTGACCAGGAACAGCCCGCCCGCGTTCTCGGCAAAGCTTTGCAGCGCCGAATGCAGGTAGATGCGGTTGATGGTGGAATTGGCAAAGAATCGCATGCGCGCTTTTATCGGGCCGGGCACGCGCCGGGCTAGGGCCAGCAGGGCGGCAAAAGGCGTCAGCGTAGTGGGCCGCGCAAAGCTGCAAAGGCTAGCCAACTCACCCAAAGCATAGGCAAAAACGAATTGGAGAGTTTGTGCCTGTGGCGCTTGACAGGGCAGGGGCTTTGCCTCTATGCCCCGCACCAGCCTGATTGCGGATGTAGCTCAGTTGGTTAGAGCGTCGGCCTGTCACGCCGAAGGTCGCGGGTTCGAGCCCCGTCATTCGCGCCATTTTTCAATCATCGGCTTGCAGCAAAGCGGGTGTCCCTTGGGGCACCCGTTTGTGTTTGGGCCAGGGGCATGAGCGCCACGGCCCGCCGGTGATTCCCCATTTGGCGCAGGCGCCGGGGCAGCCTTCGCGATACCTTTGCAAACATGTGGAAAAAGCCCGGAAATGGCGGCGGCAGCGCGCTTTTGACAAGGGGACATTACAAAGCTTGTGCTTGCTTCGATTGCTGCGCTGCGCTAACCAACCCGCCAGTGATTTGAGGGGCGCAAATCTTTGCGCGGCGCTGGCATGAACGACTTGCTTTATTCCTATCTTCCAATTGTGATTTTCATGGGAATTGCGGGGTTGATTGCAGCAGCCCTGATGCTGGCTCCCATGCTCATCGCCTTCAAGAAGCCGGACCCTGAAAAGCTCTCGGCCTATGAATGCGGCTTTGACGCCTTTGACGATGCGCGCATGAAGTTTGACGTGCGCTTCTATCTCGTCTCCATCCTCTTCATCATCTTCGATCTCGAAGTGGCCTTCCTGTTCCCTTGGGCGATCTCGCTGGGCAAGATTGGCGTGTTCGGTTTCTGGTCGATGATGGTGTTCCTCGCTGTGCTCACCGTGGGCTTTGTCTATGAGTGGCGGAAAGGTGCTCTCGAATGGGATTGATCGAACACGCAACGCCGCAGCAGCGCGCGTTCTTCACCGATGTGAACAATGAGCTGGCCGACAAGGGCTTCCTTGTCACATCAACCGATGAACTCATCACCTGGGCGCGCACCGGCTCGCTGATGTGGATGACCTTCGGCCTCGCCTGTTGCGCCGTTGAAATGATGCACACCTCGATGCCGCGCTATGACGTGGAGCGTTTCGGCTTCGCGCCGCGCGCCTCGCCCCGCCAGTCGGACGTGATGATCGTGGCTGGCACGCTGACCAACAAGATGGCCCCGGCGCTGCGCAAGGTTTATGACCAGATGCCAGAGCCGCGCTATGTGATCTCCATGGGCTCCTGCGCCAATGGCGGGGGCTATTATCACTATTCCTATTCCGTGGTGCGCGGCTGTGACCGCATCGTGCCGGTGGATATCTACATCCCGGGCTGCCCGCCCACGGCTGAAGCGCTTCTCTATGGCGTGCTGATGCTGCAGAAGAAGATCCGCCGCACCGGAACGATTGAGCGGTGAGTGTGATGGCTGTTGATCTCCAGGCGCTGGGCGCCTCCATCCAATCAAAACTGGGCGCTGCCGTCACCAGCACCAGCATCGCTTATGGCGAACTCACCTTGCACAGCACGGCGGCCGATATCCTTGCCGTGCTGCGCACGCTGCATGATGACGCCGACCTGCGCTTTGTCTCCTTCATTGACATCACCGCCGTGGATTACCCCGAGCGTGAGGCGCGTTTCGACGTGGTCTATCATCTGCTTTCGCCCACCAAGAACGCCCGCCTGCGCGTGAAGCTTGAGGTGGATGAAACCACCGAGGTGCCCTCGGCCACCGGCATTTTCGCTGGCGCCCTGTGGTTTGAGCGCGAGGTCTATGATCTCTACGGCGTGATTTTCTCCGGCCACCCGGACCTGCGCCGCATCCTCACCGATTATGGCTTCTCCGGCCACCCGCTGCGCAAGGACTTCCCCGTCACCGGCCATGTCGAAGTGCGCTATGACGATGAAAAGAAGCGCGTGGTTTATGAACCCGTGAAGCTGGTTCAGGAAATGCGCCAGTTTGATTATCTCTCGCCCTGGGAAGGCACGGAATATGTGCTCCCCGGCGATGAAAAGGCGAAGCAATGAAGGGGCGAATGGCGAATAGCGAATGGCGAATGGGGGTGACTCTTGGATCGTCCGGAAATCAAGTCTTACAAGGATTTGGAAGTCTGGCAGACCGCGATGTCGCTTGCCGAAGCCTGTTATCGCGCAACTGCAAACTTTCCCAAATCGGAAATGTTCGGGCTAACATCGCAAATTCGCAGGGCGGCTTCTTCCATACCAGCAAACATCGCCGAGGGCCATGGACGCGAAACATCGAGCATGTTCGTACAGTTTCTGCGAATTGCACAAGGGTCTTTGAAAGAGTTGGAGACTCATCTTCTTCTTTCGCAGCGTGTGGGCCATTTGGAGCAAAACGCATTGGAGCGTTTAGTGGCACTTTGCGAATCCATCGGCCGCATGCTGCGCGCACTTATCAGATCGCTGCAATCAAAGTGACTGTCCCATTCGCCATTCGCCATTCGCCATTCGCCCTTGGAGTTGCCCATGGCTGAACAAGCACTCAGAAATTTCACCATCAACTTCGGCCCGCAGCATCCTGCCGCGCATGGCGTGCTGCGCATGGTGTTGGAACTGGACGGCGAGCTCGTCACCCGTGTCGATCCGCACATTGGCCTTCTGCACCGCGGCACTGAAAAGCTGATGGAGCAGAAGACCTATCTGCAGGCCGTGCCTTATCTCGACCGGCTGGACTATTGCGCGCCCATGAACCAGGAGCATGCCTATGCCCTGGCGGTGGAGAAGCTGCTTGGCCTTACTGTTCCGAAGCGTGGCCAGCTGATCCGCGTTCTTTATTCTGAAATCGGCCGCATCCTCTCCCACATGCTCAATGTCACCACGCAGGCCATGGACATTGGCGCTCTCACCCCGCCGCTGTGGGGCTTTGAAGAGCGCGAGAAGCTGATGGTGTTTTATGAGCGCGCCTGCGGCAGCCGCATGCATGCCGCCTATATCCGCCCCGGCGGCGTGCACCAGGACCTGCCGCAAAAGCTGGTCGATGACATTGGCCATTTCTGCGACACGCACCCCAAGGTCCTGGACGACATCGAAGGCCTGCTGACCGACAACCGCATTTTCAAGCAGCGCAACGTTGATATTGGCGTGGTGAAGCTGGAAGACGCCTTCAACTGGGGCTTCTCTGGCGTGATGGTGCGCGGCTCTGGCGCGGCCTGGGATTTGCGCAAGGCGCAGCCCTATGAATGCTATTCCGAGATGGATTTCGACATCCCCATCGGCAAGAACGGCGACAACTATGACCGTTATCTCATCCGCGTGCAGGAAATGCGCGAGGCGGTGAAGATCATGAAGCAGTGCGTCGAAAAGCTGAACCGGCCGGAAGGCCAGGGCGCATTCTCGTCGGATGATGGCAAAATCGTTCCGCCCAAGCGCCCGGAAATGAAGCGCTCGATGGAAAGCCTGATCCATCATTTCAAGCTGTACACCGAGGGCTACAAGGTGCCGGCCGGCGAGGTTTACGCCGCTGTTGAAGCGCCCAAGGGCGAGTTCGGCGTCTATCTCGTGTCCGATGGCTCCAACAAGCCATACCGCGCCCGCTTGCGCGCCCCCGGCTTTGCGCATCTTCAGGCCATGGACTTCCTTTGCCGTGGCCACCAGCTGGCCGACGTTTCCGCCGTGCTGGGTTCGCTTGATATCGTGTTTGGTGAGGTGGATCGGTGAGTGTCCGTCGTCTAGACCTTGTTCAGCCCGCGGGCTTTGCGTTCTCGCCCGAGAACATGAGCCGCGCCAAGAAGGCCATTGCGAAATTCCCCGCCGGCAAGCAGGCCTCGGCCGTTATCCAGCTTTTGTGGTTTGCGCAGGAGCAGGAGGGCTGGGTGTCGCGCCCGGCGATTGAAGCCATCGCCAAGATGCTCGACATGGCCGACATCCGCGTTCTGGAAGTGGCCACCTTCTATACCATGTTCCAGCTCTCGCCGGTGGGCCGCAAGGCGCACATCCAGGTGTGCGGAACCACACCTTGCATGCTGCGCGGTGCGGAAGACCTGATCAACGTCTGCAAGCGCAAGATCCACCCTGAGCCGCATCATCTGAATGCCGATGGCTCGCTGTCCTGGGAAGAGGTGGAATGCCTTGGCTCTTGCGTCAACGCGCCGATGATCCAGGTGGTGAAAGACACCTATGAGGATTTGGACGCCGCCAAGCTGGAACAGCTGATTGATGATTTCGCCGCTGGCCGCGAAGTGAAGCCGGGCCCGCAAAATGGCCGCCACTTCTCCATGGCGATCACTGGCGCAACCTCTCTTACCGACAAATCGCTCTATGGCAAGCAGCGCACTTATACGCGCGTGGAAGCCCCGCCGCCGCCGCCCGCTGCCCCGGCAGCACCTGCTGCTGCAGCACCTGCTGCTGCAGCACCCGCCGCTCCGGCCCCCGCCGCTGCCGCGCCTGCGCCGGCCGCCGCACCTGCGGCTCCGGCTCCTGCCGCTGCCCCGGTGGTCACCCGCGTTGCCAAGGTGGCTGATGCACCTGCCGCCAAGAAGGCTCCCGCGAAGAAGGAAGCCGCCGCCGCATCCGCCGGCCCCGAGCTTCTCAAGAAGCCGCGCGGCAAGGCTGATGACTTGAAGCTCATCTGGGGCGTTGGCCCGGCCTTTGAAAAGCTGCTGAACAAGGTGGGCGTCTGGCATTTTGACCAGGTGGCCTCTTGGTCCGCCGCCGACATCAAGCATGTGGATGCGCTGCTCAAGGGCTTCCATGGCCGCATCGCGCGCGATGAATGGGTGAAGCAAGCCAAGAAGCTGGCCACTGGCTGGCGGCCTGAGAACTCGATCGGTGAAAAGCCGAAGGGGAAGAAATAATGCTCGCTGACAAAGACCGCATTTTCACCAACCTCTATGGCCTGCATGACTGGGGCCTGGAAGGCGCCAAGCAACGCGGCGCCTGGCTGGACACCAAGTCCTTCATCGACAAGGGCAGGGATTGGATCGTCAATGAGATCAAGGCGTCCGGCCTTCGCGGCCGCGGCGGCGCCGGCTTCCCCACCGGCCTGAAGTGGAGCTTCATGCCCAAGGTGGTGGGCGAGCGCCCGCATTATCTGGTCGTCAATGCCGACGAATCCGAACCCGGCACCTGCAAGGACCGTGAGATCCTCCGCCATGATCCGCATCTGCTGGTCGAAGGCTGCCTGATCGCTGGCGCGGCCATGGCCTGCACCGCGGCCTATATTTACGTGCGCGGCGAATATGTCCGCGAGCGTGAGCGCCTGCAGGCGGCGATCGACCAGGCCTATGAAGCGCGCCTGATCGGCAAGAACAACATCCACGGCTATGACATGGATGTCTATGTCGCCCATGGCGCCGGCGCCTATATCTGCGGTGAAGAAACCGCCATGCTGGAATCCCTCGAAGGCAAGAAGGGCCAGCCGCGCATGAAGCCGCCGTTCCCGGCCAATGTGGGCCTCTATGGCGCGCCCACCACGGTGAACAATGTTGAGAGCATCGCCGTCACGCCGACGATTCTGCGCCGTGGCGCCACCTGGTTCAACTCCATCGGCCGCCCCAACAATGTGGGCACCAAGCTGTTCTGCATTTCGGGCCATGTGAACACGCCCTGCAATGTGGAAGAGGAACTCGGCATCACCTTCCGTGAGCTGATCGAAAAGCATTGCGGCGGCATCCGTGGCGGCTGGGACAACCTGCTCGCCGTGATCCCCGGCGGCTCATCCGTTCGCATGGTGCCGGCTGCCCAGATCATCGACACGCCGATGGATTTCGACTCGCTCTCCAAGCTGCGCTCAGGCCTTGGCACTGCGGCGGTGATCGTCATGGACAAGTCCACCGACCTGATCAAGGCCATTGCCCGCCTGTCGAAGTTCTACATGCATGAAAGCTGCGGCCAGTGCACGCCCTGCCGCGAAGGCACGGGCTGGATGTGGCGCGTGATGA
>JAGWTZ010000088.1 GCA_028868695.1 Alphaproteobacteria bacterium
GCCCTGCAAAGCCAGCTTGAAGGCACGGAGAACCGCATCACCGTGGCCCGCAAGGATTATATCGACGCGGTGCAGGCCTATAACACCGAGCTGGTCACCTTCCCCGGCGTGATCTGGGCCTCCACGCTCTACCGGGCCTACAAGCCGGCCGCTTCATTCTCAGCCGATGCCGGTGCGGACAAGGCGCCGAAGGTTGATTTCAACAAGCCCAAGAGCTGAGGCAGGCCAGAAACCGTGAACCGCCTGCGGGCCATAAGCGCTGCCGTCATCTTCTTCCTGATGACGGCGGTTGCCTTTGCGGCGCTGACCTTTCCGGCGCTCACGGGCCGCGTGGTGGATGACGCCCATGTGCTCACCGCCGACCAGGCCACCATTCTTTCAAACCGGCTGCAAACATTTGAAGACCAGAGCGGCCACCAGATGGCCATTGCCACCGTGCCCTCGCTGCAAGGAACTGACATCAGGGACTTCGGCTACCAACTGGGCCGCGCCTGGGCGCTGGGCCAGAAGGGCAAGAATGACGGCGTGCTGATTCTGGTGGCCCCCACCGAGCACAAGGTTTCGATCGAAGTGGGCTATGGCCTGGAGGGCGACCTGACGGACGCCACCTCATCAGTTATCATCAGCCACGCCATGGTGCCGAAGTTCAAGGCGGGCGATTATTTCGGCGGGCTGTGGTCCGGCATCGACGACATTGAAAAGGTGATCGGCGGGCAGGGTGACCAGGTGGTGCAGGCCGCGCAGAACCAAAGCGCACAAGCGCAAGACCCGGTGGGCGCCTTCATCTTCATCGTGTTCTTCATCATCGTGCTGCTGATCATCTTCCGCGCCTCGCGCGGGCGCGGGGTGGTGTTCATTCCCGGCGGCATGGGCGGCGGCTCCAACTGGTCCTCCGGCGGGGGCGGCTGGTCTTCGGGCGGCGGCGGCTTTTCGGGCGGCGGCGGCAGCTTTGGCGGCGGCGGGGCATCGGGCGGGTGGTGATGCTGATGCTGGGCCATGACCTTTCCCCCGCCGAGCGCCGCAAGGTGACGGAAGCCATCACCAGGGCCGAGCGTGCCACCGATGGCGAGATCGTGGTGGTGGCGGCGCGGGCCAGTGATGATTACATCCATGTGCCGGTGCATATCGCGGCGGGCGTGGCCCTGGCGGTGCCGCTGTTTGTGCCGCTGCTGGCGCGGCTGGCGCCATGGTCGGCGATTTCCATCCATTGGCTTTTCGTGGTGCAGCTTTGCGTGTTCATCGCCGTGGCGCTGCTGCTCAGCCTGCCGGCCCTGCGTCATGCGGTGACGCCGCGCAAGCTGATGCACAAATATGCCCACCGCAACGCCGCGGCGCAGTTTCTGGCCACCAATATTGCCGCCACGCGGGCGCGCACCGGCATCCTGATTTTTGTTTCGCTGCTCGAGCGCTATGTCGAGGTGATTGGCGACAAGGCCATTGCCGACAAGCTCTCGCAGGCTGATTGGCAGAAGATCATTGACGACATGGTGCCGCTGCTGCGCGAGAAAAAGGCCACGGACGCGCTGGTGCTGGGCGTTGACCGTTGCGGCGCGCTGCTGGCCCGGCACTTCCCGGCCAGCAAGGACAACCCCAACGAATTGCCGGACCATTTCATCGTTCTGGAGTGAGGGGCAACTTCACTTGAACCTAATGGCAGCCGTGCAGCCAGCCCATGTCCACATGCAGGTGGTCGGCATGGTCGGCGTTATAATCCGGGCTCAGCGTCATGTTGAAATCGCCGCAGGCACCGTCCCGCAGCTCGCGCAGGAAGGCGGCGTCCGTGCCGCCTGCCGTCCAGGCCTTTTTCACCGAAATCACCCGCCCGCCCGCCAGCCGCACGCCGGCAATGTCAAAGGCGTTGGCGGTGGCATGCTCGCTCATGTGCGATGAGTTGTGGATGGTGCGGCAATTGTAGGAGCCGAAATGCAGCACCTCGCTGGCCCGCTGGCCATAGTGGCGCAGGGCTGCGGGCTGCAGCACGAACCGGTCCCACAGATACATGCGCGCGGCGATGGAGCAGCGCGTCTGTTCCTGCCGGATGGCGGCACCCGAAAGGCGGCTGAGCATCACGGTTGCGTCAAGATGGCAGGCGCGGCCCTGGTTGGCGGGCGGCAGCAGGATGCCGTTCAGCCCCGCCTGGGCCAGGGCGGCGGAACAGGCGGCGGGGTCATTGTCCAGCACCAGGAGCTTGGTGGAGGTGAGCCAATAGGGCCTTTCGCGCAAGTCTGGCGGCGAAAACGGGTCATAATGCGGCGGCAGGGTGACAAGCCCCAGCTGCCGCGCCACGGCCAGCAGCATCAGCGCCGCAACCAGGCCGATGATCAACAACGCCGGATTGATCCTTCCCCGCATATCCACTGCCCCCTGCCTGCTGCGGAAAGTCGCTTTGCGCTGCAGCATGAATTTGCTATTGAGCAGGCCAAACAGGGTCGGATCAAGAACAAATCATGCCGCAAAGACCACTTTCGCCTCACCTGCAGATTTACCGCCCGATGCTGTCCACGGCCATGTCGATCTTGCACCGCATCACCGGCATGGGGCTGGCGCTGGGCATGGTGGGGCTGGTGTGGTGGCTGGATGCAGCGGCGGTTTCAGACACCTATTTCGCCCTGGTGCAGGGCTTCTTCTACAGCTGGTTCGGACGGCTTATCCTGTTCGGCATGAGCTGGGCGCTGATCCACCACATGCTTGGCGGGCTTCGCCATTTCGTCTGGGACACGGGCCACGGCTATGCGCTGAACAAGGTGGAATGGCTGGTGCGGGCCAATATCATCGGCTCCATCCTGCTGACGCTGGCGCTGTGGATCATCGGTTATGGGGTGCGCTCATGAGCATGAAATCCGAACTCGGCAAGGTGCGCGGACTGGGCGCTGCCCATGACGGCACGCAGCATTTCTGGATGCAGCGCGTCACCGCCGTGGCCAATGTGCCGCTGGTGCTTTACCTTCTCTATTTCATCATCGCGCATCTCGGCGCCAGCCGCGGGGCCGTCTTGGCTTCGGTCAAAAACCCGTTCTCCGCCGTGGCGCTGGCGCTGGCGATGATCTCGATCTGCTGGCACATGAAGCTCGGCCTGCAGATGGTGATTGAGGATTACGTGCATGGCACCGCCACCAAGCTGGTGACGCTGCTGCTCAACGCCTTCTTTGCCTATGGCCTTGCCGCCCTGGGCCTCTATGCCATTCTCAAAATGAACTTTGGTGTGTAATGACCGCCTATCCGATCACTGACCATACGTTTGATGTTGTTGTTGTGGGGGCTGGCGGTTCCGGCCTTCGCGCCGCGCTGGCGGCCTCGCAATCGGGCCTGCGCACGGCCTGCATCACCAAGGTGTTTCCCACCCGCTCGCACACGGTGGCGGCACAGGGCGGCATTGCCGCCTCGCTTGGCAACATGGGCCCCGATAACTGGCAGTGGCACATGTATGACACGGTCAAAGGTGCCGACTGGCTGGGCGACCAGGACGCGATTGAATATCTGGTGCGCCATGCGCCCACCGCGGTTTATGAGCTTGAGCATTTCGGCATGCCTTTCTCGCGCACCGAGGAAGGCAAGATCTACCAACGCCCCTTTGGCGGCATGATGCAGAATTTCGGCGATGGCCCGCCTGCCCAGCGCACTTGCGCCGCGGCTGACCGCACCGGCCATGCCATGCTGCACACGCTCTATGGCCAATCCTTGCGCTATGACACGACCTTCTTTGTTGAGTATTTCGCGCTCGACCTGATCATGCGTGATGGCGCCTGCGTGGGCGTGATGGCGCTGTGCATGGAAGATGGCACCATCCACCGCTTCCGTAGCCGGCAGACGATCATGGCCACGGGCGGCTATGGCCGCGCCTATTTCTCTGCCACTTCGGCTCACACCTGCACGGGCGACGGCAATGCCATGGTGCTGCGCGCCGGCCTGCCGCTGCAGGACATGGAGTTCGTGCAGTTCCACCCCACCGGCATTTATGGCGCGGGCTGCCTGATCACCGAGGGTGCGCGCGGCGAGGGCGGCTATCTCACCAATTCGGCGGGCGAGCGTTTCATGGAGCGCTATGCGCCATCGGCCAAGGACTTGGCCTCGCGCGATGTCGTCTCGCGCGCTTCCACCATGGAAATCCGCGAGGGCCGCGGCGTGGGCAAGAACAAGGATCACATCCACCTGCATCTCGAGCATCTGGACCCGAAGGTGCTGCATGAGCGCCTGCCGGGCATTTCCGAAAGTGCGAAAATTTTTGCGGGCGTGGACGTGACCAAGGAGCCGATCCCGATCCTGCCCACGGTGCATTACAACATGGGCGGCATCCCCACCAATTATCATGGTGAGGCGCTGGCCGGAGACAAGCGCGACCCGGAGAAAACCGTGCCGGGCCTGATGGCCGTGGGCGAGGCGGCCTGCGTGTCGGTGCATGGCGCCAACCGTCTCGGCTCCAACTCGCTCATTGACCTTGTGGTGTTTGGCCGGGCTGCGGGCCTGCGCTGCGCCGAGGTGATCAAGGGCAGCGGGCCGCAAGCCGAATTCACCGCCACGGCCGGCGAGGATGCGCTGGCGCGGCTGGACAGGTTCCGCAACGCCAAGGGTTCAACGCCCACGGCCGGGCTTCGCCTCAAGATGCAGCGCGCCATGCAGGAAGACGCTGCCGTGTTCCGCACCGGTGAGACGCTGGAAGTGGGCAAGAAGCGCATCGCCGATGTGTGGAAGGGCGCGGAAGACATATCCGTTACCGACCGTTCGCTGGTGTGGAATTCTGATCTCATCGAAACGCTGGAATTCGACAACCTCATCATCCAGGCGGCAGCAACTGTCGAGGGCGCGCTGGCCCGCAAGGAAAGCCGCGGCGCCCATGCGCGCGAGGATTTCCCCACGCGCGATGACAAGAACTGGATGAAGCACACGCTGACATGGACGGATGGCGCCAAGAAGAAAGTAACGCTCGGCTACCGCCCGGTGCATGACTACACGATGAGCAAAGACATCGCCTACATCAAGCCAAAGGCGCGGGTGTATTGAGATGCAAGCGGTGAGGTTCACGCGACCCCCACCCCTAACCCCTCCCCACAAGGGGGAGGGGAATTGTAACCTGCTCTTCCCCCTCCCCCTTGTGGGGAGGGCCGGGGTGGGGGTCGAGTGGAGTTTGCCGAATGGCTAACCAATTCGCCCGATCACTTCGCAACAACGCCACGCCGGCGGAACGCAAGCTGTGGCAGCAATTGCGCTTGCTCAGGGCAGAAGGCAGGCATTTCCGCCGCCAGGTTTCCATCGGCAAATATGTTGCCGATTTTGCCTGCCACTATCCCAAGCTGGTGATCGAACTGGACGGTGGGCAACACAGCGAGGCTGTTGCTGAAGACAGCGCACGAACCAAGATCCTAAACCAGCACGGCTTCAAGGTTTTGCGATTTTGGAACTCAGACATCGCGGAAGGCCTCGAAGGTGTCGTTGACCGCATTCGTCATGAGATCAAACTTCCGACTGCATTTTCATATACACCACTAGAACTCCACTCGACCCCCACCCCTAACCCCTCCCCACAAGGGGGAGGGGAACAGA
>JAGWTZ010000046.1 GCA_028868695.1 Alphaproteobacteria bacterium
GATGTGAAAAAGATTGTTGGATTTATCTCTTGACAATAGTCCTAGTATAGGTTATATTCACCAGAATGAGAGGTCAGGTGGCATGACGATGCCGCCCATGAGCACCACACCATAGCGCCCCCGAACGGCGCAACCCTCTCAAATCCCTCAGGTTTCCACGCCAGGAAACCAAGGCCCGGATTCCGGGCTTTTCATCGAGCGCCTTTCGGCCTATATATCCGACTAAGGAACTCAACAATGTTTATCCAAACCGAAGCCACCCCCAATCCCGCCACCCTGAAATTAATTCCAGGCAAGCCTGTTCTGCCGGGCTCCACCCGCGAATATCGCAAGGCCGCCGACGCGCTGGAAAGCCCGCTGGCTGAAAAGCTGTTTTCGGTGTCGGGCGTTTCCGGCGTTTTCCTCGGCCATGATTTCATCACCGTGACCAAGGGCATTGGCGAATGGCAGCATTTGAAGCCCGCCATTTTGGGCACCATCATGGATCACTATCTCTCCGGCGCGCCCGTGCTTGCCGGCGAAGCCCAAGAGGAACAGCAGGGCGAAGAATTCTTTGCCGATGAACACAGCGACACGGTGAAGGTGATCAAGGACCTGCTCGACAGCCGCGTGCGCCCGGCCGTGGCCCAGGATGGTGGCGACATCACCTTCAAGGGCTTCAAGGAAGGCATTGTCTATCTGAACATGAAAGGCTCTTGCGCCGGCTGCCCATCCTCCACCGCCACGCTGAAGAACGGCATTGAAAACCTGCTCAAGCATTTCGTGCCGGATGTGAGCGAAGTGCGCGCCGTCTGAGCGCGTTTATTTCTGGCACACTGGGCAATAGAAGGTCGAGCGCCCCGCCTGCGTGATGCGCTTGATCGTGCCTGTGCAACCTGCGTGGCTGCAGGCCTCGCCCTCCCGGTCATAGGCTGCAAAGCGCTGTTGGAAGCTTCCGGCCGAACCATCCGTGTGCTGAAAATCCTGCAAGGTTGAGCCGCCCGCACTGATGGCTTCATTGAGGATGGCGCGGATGTGCCGGACCAGTTCTTCCAGTTTTTCCCGCTTCACATTGCCAGCCTTGCGCTTGGGTGAAAGCCTTGCGGCATGCAGCGCCTCACAAACATAGATGTTGCCAAGCCCGGCCACGATGCGCTGGTCAAGCAGCGCGGCTTTCAGGGGCGCCGCCTTGCCCTTGAATTTCTCCGCCAGATAATCCGCCGAGAACGCATTGCCCAGCGGCTCAACGCCAATGCCGGCCAGCAGCCTGTGGGCGCCGAGTGCGGCCGTTGCCGCAAGATCCATCATGCCAAAGCGGCGCGGGTCAGAATAAACCAGCCGCGCCCCGTTCTCGAGATGCAGCACCACATGGTCATGTGGCCCATCCGCCGCCGCTCCCGCACCTGTCTCAAAGTAGAACTCACCCAGATTTGTGATGCCCTGGGGCGTAAGCGCGGTGAACCGCCCGGTCATGCCCAGATGGATGATCAGGCTTTCGCCGGTATCCAGATCGCCAATGATGTATTTGGCCCGCCGCGTGAGGCGCAAGACTGTTGCCGCCGCCAGCCGCGCCGCAAAACCGGGCGGGAACGGGAAGCGCAAGCCAGACCGCCGGGTTTCAATGCGCACGATCCTGCGGCCCGTCACAACCGGTTCAAGTCCGCGCCGGACTGTCTCAACCTCTGGCAACTCTGGCATGGTTAACCCTGTAGTGAACTGCGGCCCTTGGGGCAATAGCAAGTCCCGCCCGGATGCACTATCTTAACCCTATGACCAATCCGTCCAACACCACTTCCTTCGGCTTTCGCACCGTGGCCGAGGAGGAGCGCCAAGGCCTTGTCAACGACGTCTTTTCCAAGGCGGCTGCCGACTATGACAAGATGAATGATCTCATGTCCTCCGGCCTGCACCGGCTGTGGAAGGATGACATGATGACCATGCTGAACCCGCCCAAGGCCAAGCCCTTTCAGGTGCTCGATGTGGCGGGTGGCACGGGCGACATTGCCTTCCGCATTCTCGATGCGGGTGGCCCGCAGACACGGGTGACGGTGGCGGACATTTCACCCCACATGGTGGCCGAAGGCCAGAAGCGCGGCGAGAAAGAGGGCCGCCTTGCGCGTTGCGCCTTCACTGTGGGCAACGCTGAGGAACTGGCTTTCCCGGACAATAGCTTTGATGCCTATACGATTGCCTTCGGCATCCGCAATGTCACGCACATCCAGAAGGCCCTGGGCGAGGCGCACCGCGTGCTCAAGCCCGGCGGGCGTTTCCTGTGCCTTGAATTCTCGCACATGGACAGCGCCCTGGTGCAGAAAATCTATGATGCCTATTCCTTCACCGTGATCCCCGCCGTGGGCAAGGTGGTGACGGGCGACGGCCAGCCCTATCGCTATCTGGTGGAATCGATCCGCATGTTCCCCAAGCAGGAAGAGTTTGCCGCGATGATCCGGGCGGCAGGCTTTGCCCATGTGACCTACCGCAACCTCACGGGCGGCGTGGCGGCCATTCATTCCGGCTGGAAGATTTGATGGCCAACCCCATCACCAATATCGCGCGGCTGGCCCATGCCGGGTTCATCCTGGCGCGGTTTGACGCGCTGCTGCCGCCCGACCAATTGGCCAAGGCGCCCTGGCTGGCGCGCGCCGCCATGAAGCTTGCCCAGCTTGGCAACAGCCCCAACCTTGCGGGCGGCCAGCACAACCAGCTCACCTCTGCGCTTTCGCGCCTTGGCCCCAGCTATATCAAGCTAGGGCAATTCCTCGCCACGCGGCCCGACATCATCGGCGCCAAGCGCGCTTTCGAGCTGAAAGCGCTGCAGGACAAGCTGCCGCCGTTTCCACAAACTGAGGCCGAGGCGATTGCGGCGGCTGAGCTTGGAAAGCCGGTGGCGGAGCTGTTTCAATCTTTCGGCCCGCCGGTGGCGGCGGCCTCCATCGCCCAGGTGCACAAGGCCAGAACGCGCGATGGCCGCGACGTGGCCGTGAAGATTCTCCGCCCCGGCGTGGAGCGGCGCTTTGCCAATGACATTGAAAGTTTCGCTTTTGCCGCCCGCTCTGCCGAGCGCTTCAGCGCCGAAGGCCGCAGGCTTCGCCCGGTCGCTGCCGTTGCCATGCTCGAGCAATCCATGGTGCAGGAGCTGGATTTGCGCATGGAAGCGGCAGCCCTTTCCGAAATGCGCGAGAACACAAGGGAAGAGCCGGATTTCCGCGTGCCTGAGGTGTTTTGGGCGCTGAGCAGCAAGCGCGTGCTGACCACGGAATGGATTGACGGCACCCCGATGTCTGATGTCGAGGCGTTGCGCCGCCGCGGGCTTGATCTTGACGCGCTGGGCGATAGCGTGATCCAGAGCTTCCTGCGCCATGCCATCCGTGATGGCTTCTTCCATGCCGACATGCATCAGGGCAACCTGATGGTCGATGAGGCGGGCCGTTTGGTGGCTTTTGATTTCGGCATCACCGGCCGTCTCTCGGAAGGCGACAGGCTGTTCCTCGCAGAAATCCTTTACGGCTTCATCACCCGCAACTACCGCCGCATCGCTCAGGTGCATTTTGATGCGGGCTATGTGCCTGCCACGGAAGATGTTGAAACATTTGCTCAGGCGCTGCGCGCCATTGGCGAGCCGATCATGGGCCTGCCGGCGGGCGAGATTTCGATGGCCCGCCTGCTCACCCAGCTTTTTGAGGTGACAGAGCAATTCAAGATGCAGACACAGCCGCAATTGCTGCTGCTGCAGAAAACCATGGTGGTGTCTGAAGGCGTGGCCCGCACGCTGAACCCAAACCTCAATATCTGGAAGACAGGCGAGCCCGTGGTGAAGCACTGGATTGGCCGCAAGCTGGGCCCGCTGGGCAAGGTTGAACAGGCCCTGGGCAGCACCGGAACGCTGGCGGGCCTTGCCTTGCGGCTGCCCAAACTGGTCGAAGATGCCCACGCCTTCCGCCACAAGCTGGACAAGGTGGTGGAAGCGGGCAGCCGGCCGGCCGACCCGTGGCCCCGGCGCTTGCTCGGCATTTGTGCCTTGGCGCTGGTTGTCATCGCCGCCCGTTTGGTGCTGAGATAGGGCCATGGAAAAGCCGGGCGCAAAATCGGTTCTGCTGGTGGTTGGCGGCGGCATTGCTGCCTACAAGGCGCTGGAGCTGATCCGCCTGCTCAAGGCGCGTGGGCTTGGCACGCGCGTGATCATGACCAAGGCGGCAGAACAGTTTGTAACCCCCCTCTCTGTGGCCGCCTTGAGTGGCGAGAAAGTTTTCTCCGAACTGTTCAGCCTCACCGATGAAACCGAGATGGGGCATATCGAACTGTCGCGCTCTGCCGATCTTGTGGTGGTGGCCCCGGCCACCGCAGACTTGATGGCCAAGATGGCGCAAGGCCTGGCAGGCGATCTCGCATCCACGGCCATTCTCGCCACAGATAAGCCGGTGCTGATCGCACCGGCCATGAATGTGCGCATGTGGCATCACCCCGCCACCCAGCGCAACCTTGCCACACTGCGCGGCGACGGCATCCATGTGGTCGGCCCTAATGCCGGAGACATGGCCTGTGGGGAGTTCGGTCTGGGCCGCATGGCTGAGCCAGCCGAGATTGCGGCGGCAATTCTGGATCTGCTCGGCGGCGGGGCCAAGCCCCTGGCGGGCAGGCGTGTGCTCATTACCGCAGGCCCGACGCGCGAACCGATTGACCCGGTGCGTTTCATCTCCAATCACTCTTCCGGCAAGCAAGGCTATGCCTTGGCCAATGAGGCCGTGAAGCTCGGTGCGCAAGTCACACTGGTCTCCGGCCCTGTGGCCATGCCAGCCCCGCTGGGCGTTCAGCTGGTTGCGGTTGAAACCGCTGAACAGATGCTGGCGGCCTGTGAAGCGGTGCCAGCGCCTGATCTTGTCATTTGTGCTGCCGCCGTGGCCGATTGGAAAGTGGCCAATCCCGCGCCGCAGAAATTGAAGAAGAACGACAATTCCGAACCGCCCGCTCTCGCCTTTGCCCCCAACCCGGACATTCTCAAGACCCTCGCGCAGAAGACCAAAGGCCGCGCTAGGCTGGTGGTTGGTTTTGCGGCTGAAACCGAGAACGTCATCGCCAATGCCGAAGCCAAGCTGAAGCGCAAGGGCTGTGACTTGATCATCGCCAATGACGTGTCCCAAGGCGTGTTCGGTGCTGGCAGGAACACCGTGCATCTTGTGTCTGCCAGTGGCGTGGAAAACTGGCCGCAAGCCTCCAAGGATGAAGTGGCGCGCCGCATTCTCGAACACTGCGCCGGGTTGCTGAAATGATTGAAGTGAAAATCCAGCGGCTGGAAAATGGCGCGGGCCTGGAGCTGCCCGCCTATGCGACGGCGGGTGCCGCTGGGCTTGACTTGCGGGCCGCTGAATCTGCCACGCTCAAGCCCGGCGCCCGCTGCCTCATGCCAACGGGCCTTGCCATCGCCCTGCCGGACAACACCGAGGCGCAGGTGCGCCCGCGTTCCGGCCTTGCGGTGAAGCATGGCGTCACCGTGCTTAACGCGCCGGGAACCATTGATTGTGACTATCGCGGCGAGATCAAGGTGCCGCTGATCAACCTGGGGCAGGAAGATTTTGTCATCACGCGCGGCGACCGCATTGCCCAGATGGTGATTGCGCCCGTCTTGCAGGCGCGCCTTGTTGAGGCGCCCAGCTTGAATGGAACCGCGCGCGGCGCGGGCGGCTTTGGCTCATCGGGAAAAAGCTGATGGCGCTTTCGGACGAGGAGCTGGAGCGTTATGCCCGCCACATCGTGTTGCCGGAAGTGGGCGGCCCTGGCCAGAACAAGCTGAAGAACGCCCGCGTATTGGTAATCGGCGCGGGCGGCCTTGGCGCGCCGGCGCTGCAATATCTCGCCGCCGCCGGCGTGGGCACGCTCGGAATTGTGGATCACGACGTGGTCTCGCTCTCCAACCTGCAGCGCCAGATCATTCATGCCATGGATTTCATCGGCAAGCCGAAGGTCGACAGCGCCGAGCATTTCATCAAGGGCCTCAACCCCCATGTGAAGGTGGAGAAACATCAAACGCGCCTGACACCGGCAAATGCGATGGATCTGATCAGCCGCTATGATGTGGTGGCGGATGCCTGTGACAACTTCAACACCCGCTTCCTCGTTTCGGACGCTTGTTATTTTGCGCGCAAGCCCTTGGTGACTGCCGCCGTCGGCCAGTTCGATGGCCAGATCGCAACCTTCAAGCCGTGGCTCAAGGGCGCCGATGGCCAGCCCTACCCGACCTATCGCTGCTTCATCGGCGATTTGCCGGAGCCGGGCTTGTTCCCTGCCTGTGAGGTGGCGGGCATCCTGGGCGCGCTGCCCGGCATCCTGGGTTCCATGCAGGCCATGGAAGTGATCAAGGAACTGTTGGAAATTGGCGAAGGCCTGGCGGGCCGCATCCTGATGTATGATGCCTTGCTGGCGCGTTTCTTTGAAACCTCCCTGGCATGGAACCCGGCCAACCCGCTCACCGGAACCAGCCCCACCATTCATGGCATAGAGGCCACAAATTATTAACTTGGCGCAAGCCGGAGGCTTTGGCATGAGCTGCCGCATTGCTGTGGCCCCCATGCTGCCGGGCCGGTGAAGGAGAATGAGTTTGCCGGCTTTGCGTGGCATTTGCCTGGGCTTTATGGTTCTGCTGGCCAGCGTGGGCGCCAGCCAGGCTGCGCCGCTTGCTGTTGTCGCCGCTGAAAATGTCTATGGTGACATTGCGCGCCAGATTGGCGGCGATGGTGTGCAGGTGGAAAGCATCCTTTCCAACCCGGCGCAGGACCCGCATCTGTTCGAGGCCAGCCCCTCGGTTGCCGCTGCGGTGGGCAAGGGTGATATCATCATCGCCAACGGCCTTGGCTATGACCCGTGGATGGAAAGCCTGGTGCAGTCTGCCGCCAAGCGTGACGCGGTTGTGCTTGTCGCTGGCGATATCGGTGGCTTGAAAGCGGGCGCCAACCCCCATGTCTGGTATGACACTGCGGTGGCCGTGGCGCTGGCCAGGGCGCTGGCCGAAAAGCTGTCCCAGCGGGATTCCGCTCATGTCGCGGCCTATGGTCAAAACCTGCAAGCCTTTGAGGCCAGCCTCTTGCCCCTGCAGCAATCCATAGCACAAGTGGCCGCGCGGCACGCTGCAACCCCAGTGGCCGCGACAGAGCCGGTTTTCGGCCCTATGCTCGCCGCCATGAAACTGGATGTGAAAGAGCAGGATTTTCAGCGCGCGGTGATGAACGATACCGAGCCTGCCATCAGCGATGTGGCGCGCTTTGAGCAGGATCTCAAATCCCGCGCCGTGAAGCTGCTGGTGTTCAACGCCCAGGCGCCCACCCCGCTGGCGCAAAAAATGGTGGAGCTTGCCAAGGCCAACGGCATTCCGGTGGTTCCTGTCACCGAGACTGAGCCGCCGGGCCAAAGCTATCAGCAATGGCTGCTGGATGAGGCCACGGCAGTGTCCAAGGCCTTGGACGGGGTTGCGCCATGACGGTTGTTGCCATGGACCGCGTGTCGCTGGCCCTTGCCGGCCGCACCATCTTGGCCTCGGTGTCACTGTCAATTGGCACAGGCGATTTCATTGGCCTGCTCGGCGCCAATGGCGCAGGCAAGACAACCTTGCTCCGCGCCATCCTCGGCATGGTGCCGGTGACCGGTGGATCACTCACTGTCTTTGGCCAGCCGCCACGGCGTGGCCATGCCGCTATCGGCTATATGCCGCAAGGCCGCGCCAACCTGCCGGAGACTCGGCTGAAGGGCTGGGACTATGTGGCAGCCACGGTGCAAGGGCAACGCATCGGCCTGCCGCTCTATGGTGCGGCCCTGCGCAAGAAGGTGGATGCCGCGCTGGGGCTGGTGGAAGCGCAGGCCCTTGCCAGGCGCCCCTTGGCCGAACTTTCGGGCGGCGAGCGCCAGCGCCTGCTTCTTGCACAGGCCCTGGTTGATGAGCCAAAGCTTCTGCTGCTTGATGAGCCGCTGCTCAACCTTGATCCGGGCCAGCAGCGCCGCGTGGTGGCGCTGGTGAAACACTTGCATGAGGAATTACGCGTGCCTGTGGTTTTCAGTTCCCATGAATTGAACCCGCTGCTCGGCGCCATCAGCCGCGTGCTTTATCTTGGCCATGGTGAAGCGGCGATTGGCGCGGTGGATGATGTGATCACCGGCCCGGTTCTCTCGCGGCTTTACAATGCACCCATTGAAGTGCACCGCGTCGGCACCCGCATTTTCGTGATGTCCGGCAATGTGGAGGTGGAGCGGGATGCCCACCGCCATGAACACGAAGATGGCCACCATCATGGGCATGACCATCATGCTTGAGCTTGATTTCATGCGCAGTGCCTTCATGGCCGCCGCCGCCGTGGCGCTGATTGCCGGTCCAGTGGGTTATTTCCTTGTGCTGCGCGGCCAGACATTTGCCGGCCACGCGCTGGCCCATGTTGGCTTCACCGGCGCCACGGGCGCCGTGCTGCTTGGCCTGCCGCCGCTGGCAGGCTTGATGGCGCTGACCGTCGTGGCCGGCCTCGGCATGGGCCTGTTTGGCGCGCGCCTGGCAAACCGCGATATTGCCATTGGCATGGTGCTGGCCCTGTCCCTGGGCTTTGGCCTATTGTTCCTGCACTATTTCAAATCCTCGGCGACGCAGGCCTCGGCGCTGCTGTTTGGCAATATCCTGGCGATAACCGCGCAGACGCTCAGCGTGCTAGTGGTGATTTCGGCGTTGTGCCTGGCGCTGCTGCTGGCGATTTCGCGGCCGCTCTTGCTGGCCAGCCTGCAGCCGGATCTGGCAGAGGCCAAGGGCGTGAGCCTCGCTGGCCTTTCAACCTTGTTCATGGTGGTGGTGGCGCTGGCCACGGCGGCCACATCGCAAATTGTGGGCGTGCTTCTGGTTTTCGCCTTGATGGTGGGGCCGGGGGCCACGGCGCTGCGCCTGAGCACCAGCGTGATGGCGGGCCTCTTTGTGGCCGCAGGCCTGGCCTTGGTGGAGGCCTGGGCTGGCCTGGCGCTTGCCTATTTCACGGATTGGCCGGTGAGCTTCTGGATTACGGCCTTGGCCGTGGCGTTTTACGCAACCTCAGCCGTCCTTGCGCGAAGGCCGGGGCATGGCTAGCCGCAGCTGGCGATTGGCGCAACTGCCGGCAGCTTTGCTGGCCATTGGCCTGGGCCATGCTGAAGCGCACCCCCATGTCTGGGCTGACATGCGTTCGCAATTGCTGGTTTCTGACGAGGGCTTGATCACCGGTGTTCGGGTGCAATGGACCACCGACAAGACCTATGCGCTGGATGCCCTGAATGGCTTCAAGAAGAATCCTGACGGCAGCTATGACCCGGCCGAACTGGCCAAGCTGACGCAGGAAAATCTCTCCGCCCTTTCAGACTATGGTTATTTCATCTTCTTCCGCTTCAATGGCGAACCACAGAAAATCGGCAAGGCGCAGGATGGCATGCAAACCTATGACAAGGCGCAAGGCCGCCTGACGCTGCTCTTCACCGTGCCGCTGCAAACGCCGCTGGACCCGCACAAGGGCACCGTCCAGCTGAAGGTCTATGATCCTGAGTTCTTCATTGACTTTGAGTATGTCGAAGACAAGCCGTTGTTGATCTCGCAAAAACTGCCAAGCGGCTGCAATGCCAAATTGCTTGCCGTGCCCAAGGATGCGGGGCTGGACCAGACCAAGCAGATGCTCTCCACCAAGGGCCGGGATTGGAAGCCGGAAAACAACGAGGATTTCGGCAGCATGTTTGCGCAAGCGGCGGAAGTGTCATGCGGGGGCTGAGGGCAGGCCTTTTTGCGGCCCTCCTGGCGCTGGGTTTGGCAGCACCGATGGGCCAGGCTTGGGCGCAGCAGGCCGCACCCGGTGATGACAAGCCCACCGACAGCCGCAGGCTGATGGTGCCGCCCAAGAATGCCGATGGCTCCATCCGCCTGCCGCCTTTCTGGCAAGATCCGGTCTTGTGGATGCGTGACGAGCAGCAGAATTTCTATGGCGCGATGTCTGGTGCCATGCGGGCGATCGGCCAGGGCAACTCCATGGCCCCGGCTTTGAGCCTGATGGGACTGAGTTTTGGCTATGGCGTCTTTCACGCGGCCGGCCCGGGCCATGGCAAGGCGGTGATTTCAGCTTGGCTTCTGGCCACCCGCAGCCAATTGCGCCGCGGCATTCTCGTGGCGTTCTTCAGCGCCGTGGTTCAGGCACTGACGGCCATTGTACTGGTCACCTTGCTGCTCTTGCTGGTGGCCAGCGCTGCGCCAATGGCAAAGGATATGGCGGCCTTTCTGGAAAGCGCCAGCTATGCCATGATTGCCGGCCTTGGGGCCTATATGTTGTGGCCTTTGCTGCGGCAGGCAAGGGCCTTGCCCGCCGTGCCCCAAACGGCCGGCCACCAGTTTGAAATCGTCAATCCCTTGCCGGCAGGGCCAGGCCATGTGCATGGGCCCGATTGCGGCTGCGATCACGCACATCTTCCGGGCCCGGCCGACGTGGCGCAGGATTGGTCCTGGGGCAGGGCCTTTTCACTGGCCTTCGCCGTGGGCATCCGGCCCTGCACTGGTGCCCTGCTGGTGCTGATTTTCGCAAACGCCACGGGCATTTACGGCGCTGGCATAGCCGCCACTTTCATGATGGCGCTGGGAACCTTCATCACGGTTTCCGTGGTTGCGGCAACGGCTGTATATGCACGCAAGATTGCAGAGCGCCTGGCCGGGCGTGACACGCGCTGGATGCAACACCTCGGCTTTGCAATGCGTTTGGGTGGCGGCCTTGCCATCTTGCTGTTCGGCGTGCTTTTGTTCTGGGCGTCACTGTCCGGCCCCAGCGGCAATATGTGAAGCTTTTCGCTGTTGCAAAAATGGCCTATGGTGCCACTTCTCACTTCCGGGCTTTTGGCCCTTCACCTGGAGAAAGCCCGAGCCTGTGAACGCTGCGCCGCGAAAAGACATCCACAATTCGGACATCCCGCTGGTTTGCGTGTCTTGCGAAGCGCGTCACAAGGGCGTGTGCGGAGCCTTGAATTCAAAGCAGTTGTCCGAGCTTGCCAAGCACACCAGCAAGGTGACGTTCAATGCCGAACAGCCGATCACCTCTGATGGCGAGCAGATCAGGCGCTATGGCAACATCTTGAGCGGCGTGGTCAAGCTGGCCAAGCTGACAAGCGATGGCCGCCAGCAGATTGTCGGCCTGCAATTTGCGCCCGATTTTGTTGGCCGCCCCTTCAGTGAAAAAAGTGACTATGACGTAGAGGCAGCCACGGAAGTGCATGTTTGCACCTTCCCGCCGCAAATTCTCAACCGGCTGGTCCAGGAAAGCCCCGAGCTTGAACACCGCCTGCATGAGCAAACCCTGAAGGAGCTCGATGAAGCGCGCGATTGGATGCTCACCCTCGGCCGCAAATCGGCGGGCGAAAGGGTGGCGAGTTTCCTGCACTTCATCGCCCAGCATGTGGACCCGGATTTGCACAAGCGCGGGCCGGTGACCTTTGAGTTGCCGCTGAAACGCACCGACATGGCGGATTTCCTCGGGCTCACAATCGAGACAGTGAGCCGCCAACTGACCAAGCTGCGCCAGGCGCGCATCATCGAGCTGCCCAACAACCGCACCGTGGTGATTGCCGACGTGTCGCGCCTCAAGGCTGCCGCCGACAAGCAGGATATCTAGCCCTCGCGGGCCTCAAACCACTTTTGAATATTTGCCTTCGGTGCGCTGCAGCCATTGGTCAAAGCGCGCCGCCACGATGCGCACGAAGGGCCGCGCGTCCGGCGTCATTTCAAAGCCTGTGGTGGATGACCGGCACAGGCCGTCCTTGTCCAGTGCCGCAACCTTGCGTGCCAGGCTGATGGCCGGCGCGGCAACAGCCGGGCCAAACTCCCGCTCAAGCTGGCCATAGGCGAAGCCGAAATCACACATCAAAAGTTCGATGACGCGGCCATAGAGCCGGTCTTCCTCATTCAGCGCAAGACCCCGGGCGAGTGGAATGCTGCCTTTGCGCACCATGTCCTGGTAACGCCCTGTGGCTACTTCATTCTGCACAAAGCCGCCGTCGAAGCAGCCAATCGCCGAAGCACCAAAGCCAAGCCGCACCGCCGCGTCATCATCGGTATAGCCCTGGAAGTTGCGGTGCAGCTTGCCGTTGCGTGCGGCAATCGCCAGCGAGTCATCCGGCTTGGCGAAATGGTCGATGCCAATCACCTGATACCCCGCCCGCGCAATCATGGCCGAGCCAACTTCAGCGTCATGGAAACGCTGCAGGCCATTGGGCAGGTCTTCATCCTTGATCATCCGCTGGTGCGTTTTCATCCATGGCACATGCGCATAGCCGAACAGGGCGATGCGGTCGGGCTGCAGGGCAATCACCTGCTCAACCGTGCGGACAAACCTGTCTTGTGTTTGCAGCGGCAGGCCGTAAAGCGCGTCGATATTGATGGAGCCGATGCCCGCGGCGCGCAGGGCCTCCACGATGTCCCGCGTCAGCTCAAAACTTTGCGGGCGGTTGATGGCGGCCTGAACCACCGGGTCAAAATCCTGCACGCCAATGCTGGCGCGCGTCATGCCGACGGCCATCAGGTTGTCAATGCTGGCCGACTTCACATCGGAAGGATCAATCTCGATGGAAACTTCAGGCTCGGACGAGAAATCAAACGCCGCATGCAGCGCCTGCCTGATGGCGGCAAGGTCTTGCGCCTGCAGAAGGCTTGGGCTTCCGCCGCCCAGATGCAATTTGGAAACCTTCGGCCGCTGCCCGAGCTTTCGCCCCCACAGAGCAATCTCCTCAACCAGGTCGCCGATATAGGTCACAACCGGGTCATGGCGTTGCACCTGCTTGGTGTGGCAGCCGCAGAACCAGCACATGCGGTCACAGAAGGGGATGTGGATGTAAAGGGAAACCGCATCGGCCTCGCGCGCCGCCTGGGCCAGCGCATCGGTCAGGGCCGCCCCGCCGCCCGGCACGAAATGGTTGGCTGGCGGATAGCTGGTATAGCGCGGCAAGCCTGAGGATTGCTGCGCCAGGATGCGCTCAACATCAAGTGTCATCAGTGGCCAGTTTCCAGCAGCGGAAGCACATGCTCCTGCTCAAAGGCAATGTGGCGGCGCATCGCTTCAAAAAAGCCGCGCAGCATCCACGCCATGGTTTCAGGATTGCAGGATTGGCGGTTCTTCACGAATTCCCGCAGCGTGTTGACGATCTGCTCGGCATAGTCTTCATCGCCCATGTGCTCATAGCACAGCCGCTCAATGCTGGCCTTCATCTCGGCAAGCTGCGGGTTGTCCCGGAACAGGGGAAACACTTGCGCCTCCTCAAAGCGGTGGGCGTGCACCACGGTGGGCACCATCGCCTGGGCCAGATAGAGGCACTCTTGCACATTCACCGCAGCGGGCAGGCTGTCGGCCACCGCCTCCAGCCTGTCACACAAAACCGATTGTTTGGCCAGATGCGAACGAAACTCCTGCGCCAGGTTATTTTGGGGGGCGCGGTGCTCTGCCTCGCCTGTGGTGGGTGTGTCTTTCATGATCATTAGTCAGGGCCGGGACCATAGTTGGCATCGTGCCGCGTGGTCCTTGATCTAGATCAAGGCTGCTGGACTGCGCGTGTGGGAGATCGCATCCTGATTGAGGCGGATTCTCTGGGTTGGGGGATCATGTCTGATATCGACAGGCTTGGGCTGGAAGGATCTCACAAGATGAAAAATGCATATTCATCAATAGCGGTGGCAGCGGCCGCGTTTCTCGCGCTGATGGGGGCGGCCTTGGGCCAAGACCCCACATTCCGTATTCATTTCTGGATCATTTTCGCTTCGCTCGCGGTTGGCGCCGTGCTGCTGATGCGCAACATGAAGCTGGCCGGCGGCGCTCCCGCCGACCAATCGGCCTACATGGATGAAGTCATCCGTTATGGCGTCGTCGCCACCATGTTTTGGGGCATTGCAGGCTTCCTGGTGGGTGTGTTGATCGCCAGCCAGCTCGCCTGGCCGGAACTCAATCTGCCGCCCTATTTCAACTTTGGCCGCTTGCGTCCGCTGCACACTTCGGCGGTGATTTTCGCATTCGGCGGCAACGCGCTGATGTCGACCTCATTCTATGTCGTGCAGCGCACCTGCCGCGCCCGCCTGTTTGGCGGCGTGCTGCCCTGGTTCGTGTTCTGGGGCTATCAGCTGTTCATCATCATGGCCGCAACGGGCTACCTCCTGGGCATCACCCGCGGCCAGGAATATGCCGAGCCGGAATGGTACACCATTCTCTGGCTGGTGGTTGTCTGGGTCTGCTACCTGCTGGTTTTCCTTGGCACGCTCTTGAAGCGCAAGGAACCCCACATCTATGTGGCCAACTGGTTCTACCTCTCGATGATCGTGACCATCGCCATGCTGGTGATCGTCAACAATCTTGAAGTGCCAGTGTCGCTCCTCGGCATGAAGAGCTATCCGGTGTTCTCGGGCGTGCAAAGCGCGCTGATCCAGTGGTGGTACGGCCACAACGCGGTCGGTTTCTTCCTCACTGCTGGCTTCCTTGGCATGATGTATTACTTCGTGCCCAAGCAGGCCAACCGCCCGGTCTACTCCTACCGGCTGTCAATCGTGCACTTCTGGGCCCTGATTTTCCTCTATATCTGGGCCGGCCCGCACCATCTGCACTACACCGCGCTGCCTGATTGGGCGCAGACACTGGGCATGGTCTTCTCGGTCATGCTGTGGATGCCCTCCTGGGGCGGCATGATCAACGGCCTCATGACACTCTCGGGCGCCTGGGACAAGCTGCGCACCGATCCCGTGCTGCGCATGTTCGTGATGTCGCTGGCCTTCTACGGCATGTCGACCTTCGAAGGCCCGATGATGTCGGTGAAGTCGGTCAACGCGCTGAGCCACTACACGGACTGGACCATCGGCCACGTGCACTCCGGTGCCCTGGGCTGGGTGGGCATGGTGTCCTTCGGTGCGCTCTATCACCTGACGCCGAAGCTCTGGGGCCGCGAACGCCTCTACAGCCTGCGTCTGGTGAACTGGCACTTCTGGCTCGCCACCCTCGGCATCGTGGTTTACGCCTCGGTCATGTGGGTCTCCGGCATCATGCAGGGCCTGATGTGGCGTGAGTACGACAGCAACGGCTTCCTGGTTTATTCCTTCGCCGAAACTGTCGCCGCCATGCACCCCTATTATGTGCTGCGCATGTTCGGCGGCCTGCTGTACCTCGTTGGTGGCCTGGTCATGGCCTACAACATGTACCGCACCATCCGCGGCGACCTGCGCGATGAAATCCCGATGGGTGCTGAAGCGCCCGCCGTCAAGGCCGCTCAGTAAAGGTAATTGATCATGTCAAATGAACCACAAGCTTTTGGCTTCCACTCCAAGATTGAGCGCAACGTCTCGCTTCTTTTGGTGCTCTCGCTCTTGGTTGTCACCATCGGCGGCATCGTGGAAATCGTGCCAACCTTCCTGCTGCAAAACACCATCGAAAAGGTGCAGGGCATGCGGCCTTATACGCCGCTTGAGCTGGCAGGCCGCAACATCTACATCCGCGAAGGCTGCTACCTCTGCCATTCGCAGATGATCCGCCCCTTCCGTGACGAGGTGGAGCGTTATGGCCATTACAGCCTCGCGGCTGAATCCATGTACGACCATCCCTTCCAGTGGGGCTCCAAGCGCACCGGGCCGGATCTGGCCCGCGTCGGCGCCAAATACTCCAATGAATGGCATGTGGAACACCTCACCAATCCGCGCTCGGTTGTGCCGGAATCGGTGATGCCTCCCTACGCCTTCCTGGCCAATAACGAGCTCGACACCTCCTCGATCAGCGGCCATCTCAAGACGCTGCGCGTGGTGGGCGTGCCCTACACCGACGACATGATCGCCAATGCCGAGGCGGACATGAAGTCCCAGGGCAATCCGGACGCTGACAACAAGGCGTTCCAGGCCCGTTATCCCAAGGCCGTGGTTGGCAACTTTGGCGGCGGCAAGCCGGGCAAGCCCACGGAAATGGACGCCCTCGTGGCCTATCTCCAGATGATGGGCACGCTGGTGGACTTCCAGGCCTACAACCCCGCTGAGAATGAACGCTGAGGTGCAATGATGGAAATGGAATATTCAGCATTGCGCAATCTGGTGGATAGCTGGGGCATGCTGGCGATGGTCGTGTTCTTCATTGCCGCATCGGCCTGGGCGCTGCGCCCGTCGCAGCGCCGGGCCCAGGAAGAGGCTGCCAACATTCCCTTCAAGGAAGACTGATTATGACAAACCGTAATGAAATCGACAAAATTTCAGGTGTTGAAACCACCGGCCATGATTGGGATGGCATCAAGGAACTGAACAACCCATTGCCGCGCTGGTGGATTCTCACTTTCTACGCCACCATCGCCTTCTCGATTGGCTACATGGTTGTCTATCCGTCCTGGCCAACGCCGGGCGGCGGCACCAAGGGCCTGTGGGGCTGGTCCAGCCGCCATGACATTCAAACCGTCATGGATGACGTGGCCAAGGGCCGTGCTGATGTTGAAAAGAAGATCTCGTCTTCCGACATCAACGCCATCATGGCCTCGCCGGAACTCAAGGCCTTCGCCGTCTCGGCGGGCGGCTCTGCCTTCAAGGTGCATTGCGCGGCCTGCCACGGTGCCGGCGCCCAGGGCGCTGTGGGCTATCCCAACCTGAATGACGACGACTGGCTGTGGGGCGGCAAGCCCGAGCAGATCGTGGCCACCATCGCCCATGGCGTGCGCTCGCCCACGGACTCCGCCACCCACACCTCGCAGATGCCGGCTTTCGGCCGTGATGGCGTGCTCGACGATCAAAAGATTGCCGCAGTCACCCAATATGTGCTGAAACTGGCGAAGCTTGATCACGATGAGGCGAAGGCCACCGCTGGCGCGCAGATCTTCACCGACAACTGCGCGGCCTGCCATGGTGCAAATGGCGAAGGCAACCAGGACATGGGCGCCCCGCGCCTTTCGGACCAGATCTGGCTCTATAAGGGAACGGCCGAGGCCATCACCGCCCAGGTCACCAATCCGCGTCACGGCGTGATGCCGGCTTGGGAGCCGCAGCTTGGCCCCGACAAGGTCAAGGAGCTGGCTGCCTATGTCATCTCGCTCGGAGGTTCAAAGTAGTTTGAGTACGACAGGCGATATTGATCGCAGCGACGTGAAGGACGTCAACACTGGCGCAAAAGCCAAGGGCGGCCTTTATGCCGCGCGGGAAAAGATTTTCCCCAAGCGGGTCCAGGGGACGTTCCGGCGTCTCAAGTGGATCATCATGGCGGTCACTCTCGCGATCTATTACATCACCCCCTGGCTGCGCTGGGACCGTGGCCCCAACGCGCCGGACCAGGCCGTGCTGCTCGACATGCTGCACCGCCGCTTCTATTTCTTCTTCATCGAAATCTGGCCGCAGGAATTCTATTTTGTGGCCGGCCTCCTGGTCATGGCGGGCGTTGGCCTGTTCCTGGTCACCTCGGTGGTGGGCCGCGCCTGGTGCGGCTATTCCTGCCCGCAAACCGTGTGGACAGACCTGTTCATTGCCGTTGAATCCTTTTTTGAGGGTGACCGCAACGCCCGCATGAAGCTGGACGCGGCACCTTATGGTTTGCGCAAGATCGGGTTGCGCCTCGCCAAACACATCACCTGGCTGGTGATCGCGGTGGCCACTGGTGGCGCCTGGATTTTCTATTTCGCCGATGCGCCAACGCTGCTCAAATCCTTTGTCACGGGCGAGGCGCCCTTCGTGGCCTATGGCACAGTGGGCGTGCTCACCGCCACCACCTATATCTTCGGCGGGCTGATGCGCGAGCAGGTCTGCATCTACATGTGCCCTTGGCCGCGCATCCAGGCGGCCATGTTGGATGAGGACTCCCTCGTCGTCACCTACAACGCCTGGCGCGGCGAGCCGCGCAGCCGCGGCATGAAAAAATCCAAGGCTGAAGGCTTGGTGTCTGGCGATTGCGTTGATTGCAACGCCTGCGTGGCCGTCTGCCCCACCGGCATCGACATCCGCCATGGCCAGCAAATGGAGTGTATCACCTGCGCGCTGTGCATTGATGCCTGCGATGACATCATGTCCAAGCTTGGACGCCAGAAGGGCCTGATCGATTACTCAACGTTGCGTGACTACAATCACAACATGGCGCTGGTTTCCAGCGATGGCGGCCAAACCATTGAGCCGGCCCGCATCCGCGACGCCAATGGCGGCTTCATTGCCGGTGTCCGCCATTTCGATTGGCATGTGATCCTGCGGCCGCGCACTTTCATTTATGTCGGCCTTTGGTCGCTCGTTGGTCTGGGCATGCTGTTTGCCTTGCTCACGCGTGACCATTTGCGTGTCAACGTGCTGCATGACCGCAACCCGATGGCCATCAAGATGTCCGATGGTTCGATCCGCAACGGCTTCACCGTGAAGCTCCTGAACATGCAGCCGGATGCCCGCAGCGTCACACTCTCGATTGATGGCCTGGCTGGCGCTGAAATGACGGTGGCCGGGGTTGAAGGCAAGCAGGGCCGCAGCATCGATGTGCCGCTGCAGCCGGACAAGCTTGAAACCCTGCATGTCTTCGTCACGGTTTCGCCCCAGCTGATGAAAGCCGGCAAGAACGAGTTCCGCTTCGTGGCTTCGGATTTCCGCGTTGGCTCGACTGCGAAATATGAGGCCAGTTTTGAAACAGAAGGATTAAGTCAATGAATGAAGCAACCACTGTTCCGCGCCCCTTCACCGGGCGTCACATGCTCATCATCATGGTCGCCTTCTTTGGCGTGGTGATTGCCGTCAACATCGGCCTTGCCGTCATCGCCCACCGCTCATTCACCGGGCTTGTGGTTGAGAACTCCTACACCGCCGGCCAGACATTCGACCAGGACACTTCAGTTGCCGCCGCCAACGCCGCCAAGGATGTGCATCCCGGTTTTGCCTATGCCAATGGCAAGCTTGACCTGAAACTGCACACCGCCGCGGGTGCTGCGATTGCGGCGGGCGGCCTGAAGCTCACGCTGGGCCACGCCGTCAGCGCCACAACCGATCAGGTGATGAATTTCACCGCGGTGGCCGATGGCGAATTTGTGGCTGACGCAAAGCTGACGCCCGGCCTCTGGAGTGGTGAGCTGACCGCTACCCTTCCCGATGGCAGCGTCTGGTCCCGCCCCATCCGCTTCAAGGTGGATTGAGCCATGAGTTGCTGCGCCACGCCGCTGGCCAATGAAGTGTCGGGCGAACTGGCCGGCAGTGCCAGAACCGGCCTTCTTGCCGAGCTCTCGGCCCAGGCGCGGCAATTGAAGGATGGCACAGTCAACTACCAGATCTCCGCCCCGGCCATGCATTGCGGCGCCTGCATCAGCACCATTGAGCGCGGGCTTGGCAACCTGCCGGGCGTGGCCAAGGTGCGCGCCAATCTTTCGCTGCGGCAGGTTTCGGTCACCTTGCAGTCAGGTGAAGCAAAGCTTGGACCCGTCGTCGACAAGCTGGTGGAGCTGGGTTACCGGCCCTATTCTCTCAGTGATGCCGCGCTGCAATTGGCCGACAACACGTTGCGTGACCTGCTGCGCTCGCTGGCGGTGGCGGGATTTGCCGCCGCCAACATCATGCTCTTGTCCATTCCGGTGTGGATGGGTGCAAAAGGCACAACTGAAGAGCTGTTCCACTATATCTCGGCGCTCATCGCAATTCCTGCCGTGGCCTATGCGGGCCGGCCATTCTTCCGCTCGGCGCTGAAGGCGCTGGCCAGCCGCCGCGTCAACATGGATGTGCCCATTTCGCTGGGCGTGCTTTTGGCCACGGCCATGTCTTTCTATGAAAGCTTCCTCGGCGGCGGCCAGGCCTATTTCGACGCCGCAACCTCGCTGTTGTTCTTCCTGCTCATCGGCCGCGTGCTGGACCACATGATGCGCAGCCGCGCGCGGCAGGCGGCCAGCCGCCTCGCCCAGCTTGCCTCCAAGGGCGGCATGGTGGTGGGTGAAACTGGCGAGTTGACCTATGTGGCACTTGAAGGTTTGCGCCCCGGCATGGCGCTGCGCGTGGCGGCGGGCGAACGCTTCCCCGTGGATGGCACGATCATTGACGGCGCCACGGACGTGGACCGCGCGCTGGTGACGGGCGAGAGCGCGCCTGTCCCCGTCAGCCTTGGCGCGGCGGTGGAGGCCGGAACCCTCAATCTCACGGGTGCGGTGGACATGCGGGTGACGCGCGCCGCCGGTGAATCCTTCCTTGCGGAAATCACCCAGATGATGGCGGCGGCTGAAAATGGCCGCAGCCGCTACATGCAGGTGTCAGACCGCATGGCGCGGGCCTATGCTCCGGTGGTGCATGTTCTGGCTTTCACCACGCTGGTCTTCTGGCTGGTCTACACCCATGGCAACTTCCACACCGCGCTGACGGCTGCTGTTTCCGTGTTGATCATCACTTGCCCCTGCGCGCTGGGCCTGGCCGTGCCGGTTGCCCATGTGGTGAGTGCTGGGCGCCTGTTCGCTGCGGGCATTTTGATGAAGGATGGTTCGGCGCTGGAGCGCATGGCCGCGGTGGACATTGCCGCCTTTGACAAGACCGGCACGCTCACCACTGGCGAACCGAAAATCAAGTCCAGCACCATCCCGCCGGGAGAGGATTCCGCGCTCGCCTATGCCTTGGCCCAGCGCAGCGTCCACCCAGCGGCACGCGCCCTCTCAACGGCCCTGCGTGGCGAGGCCGCCGCCGTGGTGAGTGATTTGCATGAAGTGCCCGGCCATGGCGTGGAGGCCATTTCTTCTGGCAGGCTTGTGCGCCTGGGCCGCCCCAGCTGGGTGTCAGAAATTGCCGCCGCTGGCCAGGATGTTCCGGCCACTGGCCTTGCCTTTGCCCGCGCTGGTGGCCAACTGGCTTGCGCCACCTTGGCCGAACGCTTGCGTGATGGCGCGGGCACCATGGTGTCGGCCTTGGCTGAAAGCCATGTGCCAAGCATGATCGTTTCGGGCGACAACGCCGCGCAAGTGGCCACCGTCGCCGCCGCCTGCGGCATCAGTGAAACCCATGCCGGCCTCAGGCCGGGAGACAAGCTGGCCCTGCTGCAAAAGCTCGCCGCCGAGGGCCGCCACGTGCTGATGGTGGGTGATGGCCTCAATGACGCGCCCGCGCTTGCCGCAGCCCACGTGTCCATGGCCCCGGCCAGCGCATCGGATGTGGGCCGCATGGCCGCCGATTTCGTGTTCACGCGCGAAGATCTCTCGGCCATCACCTTTGCTCATGCTGTCGCCCGGCGCACGGGACGCATCGTGAAGGAAAATTTTGCCCTCGCCATCGGCTACAACATTTTTGCCGTGCCGCTGGCCATGTCGGGCCACCTCAATCCGCTGATTGCCGCAGTGGCCATGTCCACCTCTTCAATCATCGTGGTGGCCAACAGCTTGCGCCTGCAGCTGCTGAAACCGGCGCGCAAGGTCTCTCCCGCAGCCACACCTTTGGTTGCGGCCAGCTTGGTGCCGGCAGAATGAACGGGCTTCTCCTTCTCATTCCGGTGGCGCTGGGCCTGGGTGGCCTTGGCCTCGTTGCCTTCATGTGGAGCCTTTCATCCGGCCAATATGATGATCTCGAAGGCGCCGCCGCCCGCGTTCTGGATGACGACGACATGCCTGCCCCCCGCTAACGGGCGTTGACACAGGTCAAGGCTGGCGCGACCATTCTGGCCTAGCCTCACCTCTGCAAACAAGGGAGTGTGTTCATGTCTTACAAAACCATCATGGTCTGCCTCAATGAGCTGCCCGCCAATGCCCGGGTGATGGATGTTGCCGCCCAGCTCGGTGTGAAATTCAAGGCCCATGTCAGGGGTGTCTATGTCATTCCCGGCGCGCAGGTCTTTGGCGGCGAGGCTTACACGCTGACACCCATTGTCTTTGACGCCACGCGCGTGTTCTTCCAGGAGCAAAAGGAAAAAGTGCGCGCCGCCTTCGAGGGCGCCATGAAGGCGCAAGGCGTGACCTTTGATTTCGAGGTGGTGGATTCCAACCTGCCCAACATCACCCAGGAAGTGATCAGCGCCAGCCGCAGCGCCGACTTGCTGGTGATCTCTGCCTTGCCCGCCAATGGCGATGACAACATTGAGGATGATCTGGTGGAGCGCACCATTCTTGCCGCGGGCTGCCCGGTTCTGGTGCTGCCGGCAGGCGGAACCTTCACCTTCAACGCCGATGAAGTTGTGCTGGGCTGGGATGCCAGCCGCGAGGCCGCGCGTGCGCTGCATGATGCGTTGCCCTTCTTCAAGGGCTCGCGCCTTGTGCGAATTTGCAGCGTGGATGCCGCGCCTGATGGCACGGTCCCCGGCGCGGATGTTGCTGAAAGCCTGGACAGGCATGGCATCAAGGCCAGTGTTGAAAAGGTCTCCTCCGACGGCCGCAATGCAGGTGCCACACTTCTGCGCGCCGCCAATGATTTTGGCGCAGGCCTTCTGGTGATGGGCTGCTATGGCCATGGCCGCTTCTCTGAATTTGTCTTTGGCGGTGCCACGCGCCATGTGCTTGCGAGCCTCGACCGTGCCGTGCTGATGTCGCACTGACGCGCGGTTTTCTTTCTCTTGATCTGCGGGCCAGCCTCCATCGGCTGGCCCGTTTCTTTTTGGCGGGCCGCGCGGGAAGCTTTTGACCAAACGGAAAAGAGATGCTTAGCTGCCGCAAACCCCAGTGCATGGGGCAAAAGCTGACAAGGGAGCACAATGATGAAATCAACAAAGCTTTTTGGCGCGGCAGTTCTGGCCGGCACAATGCTGATGGGCGCTTCGGCCTATGCCAAGTCGCTGGTCTATTGTTCGGAAGGTTCGCCGGAAAACTTCACCCCGGCCATGAACACCACTGGCACCAGCCTTGATGCCGCCCGCCCGGTGTTCGACAAGCTCGTGCGCTTTGTGCCCGGCACCACCCAGACCGAGCCTTCCCTCGCCGAGAAGACCGATGTGTCCGCCGATGGCCTGACGCTCACCTTCCATCTTCGCAAAGGTGTGAAATTCCATTCCGGCGTGAACGGCTTCACCCCAACGCGTGATTTCAATGCCGATGACGTGCTGTGGTCCTTCGCCCGCCAGTCGGATGACAAGAACCCCTGGCACAAGGTGTCCGGCGGCAGCTTTGACTATTTCTCCGACATGGGCATGCCGGACCTGATCGACTCCATCACCAAGACTGACGACATGACGGTGGTGATGAAGCTGAAGCAGCCCAACGCGCCGATCCTCGCCAACCTCGCCATGGATTTCGCCACCATCCAGTCGGCTGAATATGCCGACTATCTGATGAAGAAGGGCACGCCTGAGCAGTTTGACCAGATCCCCGTGGGCACGGGCCCTTTCTCTTTCGTGGATTACCAGAAGGATGCGGTGATCCGCTTTAAGGCCAATGACAAGTATTGGGGCGGCAAGCCCAAGGTGGATGACCTTGTCTATGCCATCACCCCCGATGCCTCGGCCCGCTATGCCAAGATGAAGGCGGGCGAATGCCAGGTGATGGTGGCGCCGAACCCAGCCGACATTCCTGCCATGATGAAGGATGATTCCATCAACCTCATCCAGCAGGCAGGCCTGAACATCGGCTATCTCGCCATGAATGCCCAGAAGGCGCCCTTCGACAAGCCTGAAGTGCGCATGGCCATTGCCGAGGCGATTGACCGCGACGCCATCCTGAAGGAAGTCTATCAGGGCGCTGGCCAGAAGGCCAAGAACCCGATTCCGCCCACCATGTGGTCCTATGACAAGGACGCCAAGGACATTCCCTATGATCCTGCCGCCGCCAAGGCCGCGCTGGAAAAGGCGGGCGTGAAGGACCTGCAGACCGACCTGTGGTGGATGCCGGTGCAGCGCCCCTATAACCCCAATGCCAAGCGCATGGCGGAAATGATGCAGGCCGACCTTGAGAAGGTTGGCGTGCATGCCAAGCTCGTGTCCTACGAGTGGGGTGAATACCGCAAGCGCGCGCAGGCTGGCGAGCACCAGATGGCGCTGCTGGGCTGGACGGGCGACAATGGCGACCCGGACAACTTCCTCGCCGTGCTTCTGGGCTGCAACAAGGATGGCAAGCCCAATGGCAACAACATCCCCAAATGGTGTGACGCCAAGTTCCAGGAAGATGTGAACAAGGCCGTGACGCTGACCGACCAGGCCGAGCGCACCAAGCTTTATGTCGACGCGCAAAAGATTGTCGACGCACAGGTGCCGTGGCTCAATATCGCGCATTCCACGGTGTTTGAACCGGTGAGCAAGAAGGTGACGGGCTACAAGG
>JAGWTZ010000047.1 GCA_028868695.1 Alphaproteobacteria bacterium
GTTCTCGGCCAGCGGCTTCTCGCAGAATACGTGCTTCTTGCCATGCAAGAGCTTCATGGTGGTGGGATGGTGAATCGAATCCGGCGTCACGTTGGCGGCGGCGTCGAACTCGCCCCATTTGATGGCCTCATCAAGATCGGTGAAATGATGCTTGATGCCGAATTTCTTGGCGAATTCCGCGGCGCGGCCGGGCACCACGTCCACCGTGGCGGCCAGTTCGCAGCGCGGATCGCCGGCAAAGGCGGTGGCGTGGCTGTCGGCCATGCCGCCAGTGCCGAGAATGAGAATGCGGGGTTTCTTGCTCATGGGTTTCTCCAAACTGTTTGCCCTTCCCCCCGGTGGGAGAAGGGCTGGAATGATGTTAACGGAAGCCTTCCTCGCCATCAGCGTGGAGGCGCGGGCCCTTGATTTCAAGGGGGTTGGGCGCCTTGTCATGCGGCACGTTGGGTGAGGGATGGATGCCCACCCAGGGCTTGGCCGGATTGTGGGCCCAGCGCGTGGCGTTCTTGATCACCTGCAGGACCTGCGGGTTGTGATAGGCAGTGTAGGCCTCATGGCCGGGGCGGAAATAGAAGATGCGGCCAGCACCACGCTGATAGGTGACGCCGGACCGGAACACCTCGCCGCCCTCGAAATGCGAGATCATCACGGTTTCGAGCGGTTCGGGGATGGAGAAGGGCTCGCCATACATTTCCTCGTTCTCAATCTCGATCATCTCCGGCAGGCCGGCGGCGATGGGGTGGTTGGGGTTGATGATCCAGACGCGCTCTTTCTCGCCCGCCTCGCGCCACTTCAGCGAACAGGGCGTGCCCATGAGCTTCTTGAAGATCTTGGAATAATGGCCGGAATGCAGGACGATGAGGCCCATGCCTTCCCACACGCGCTTGGCCACGCGCTCAACGATTTCATCCTTCACGTCGCCATGGGCGGCATGGCCCCACCACAGCAGCACATCGGTTTCATCCAGCCGCTTCTGCGACAGGCCGTGTTCGGCATCATCATCGAGCAGCGCGTGGCTGACGGCGAAATCCTTGTCGCCCTTGTAGGCGTTCTTCAGGGCGCCGTGCATGCCCTCGGGATAAAGCTTGGCGACAAGCTTGTTGGTTTTCTCGTGGCGGTGTTCATGCCAGATCAGGGTGCGGATCATGATGTTCTCCATACAGTTTGAACAAGGACAGTGGGTTTAGAGGTCAGGTGCCGGGTTTTATCTTGCCTTCGGGATAGGCGGGTAGAGGCAGGGCTTCAAATCTGCCGCGCCCGGTGGCCGCCGTCAGCCGCGCCAGCCGGGTTGCAACACCTTCGGGGAACCAGGCCCAATCAAAGCGCCAGGTCCAGCAGCCGGTGGTGCCCGGCGTGTTCATGCGGTGATAGCCATCCAGGCCCAGGACATCCTGCAGCTGGAAAATGGCGTGGTTGGCCACAGAGCGGGCGCAGGCGCTGACCATGGCCCAAGGGGCATCGGCATCCGAGGTTGCCAGATATTCCGCGGCATAGGCGCGTTCGCGGGCGGTTGCAGTGTGCCACCAGCCGCGCGCCGTGTCATTGTCATGGGTGCCGGAATAGACCACCGTGTCGCGCGGATAGTTGTGCGGCAGATAGGGGTGGGTAGCATCGCCATCAAAGGCGAATTGCAGGATGCGCATGCCGGGAAGGCCGGCGTGGTGGCGCAGGGCCTCGACCTCCTCGGTGATGACGCCCAGATCCTCGGCGATGATGGGCAGCGCCCCCAGCGCTTGCCTGATGGCGTCAAACAGCGCGGCACCTGGGCCCGGAACCCATTTGCCGTTTACGGCGGTGGGCTCATCGGCGGGGATTTCCCAATAGGCGCAGAAACCACGGAAATGATCAATGCGGATGACATCGGCCAGCTGCAGCTGGCGGCGCACGCGCGAGGCCCACCAGGCATATTTGTCCTTCTTCATGGCCGCCCAATTGTAAAGCGGGTTGCCCCAGCGCTGGCCCGTGGCCGAGAAATAATCCGGCGGCACACCGGCGATGACACGCGGGTTGCCCTTGTCATCAAGGTCATAGAGATCAGGCCTTGACCAGCAATCAGCGCTGTGATGGGCGATGAAGATGGGCAAATCTCCCACCAGCTTCACGCCGCGGGCATTGGCATAGGCCTTCAGAGCCGCCCATTGCGTGCCGAACTGCCACTGCACAAACTGCCAGAAGGCGATTTCATCCTTGTGGGTTTCACGCGCCGCCTTCAGCGCCTTGGGCTGGCGGCGGGCGAGGCCTTCGGGCCATTCCGGCCAGAGACTTGGCGCATAGGCTGCATCAATGGCCATGAAGAGGGCATAATCCTCCACCCAGCCGGCCTCTTCGGCCACCCAAGCGGACAGTGCTTCGGCATCCTGCGGGCGGGCGGCGGCCTTCATGCCGGCATAGGCCTCACGCAGGCGGGCGATGCGCCAGGGCACCACATGCTCAAACTCAATGCGGTGGGCGGGGAAATGGTTGGCAAGGGCGGCCTGCGGCAGCCAGCCCTTTTCCACCATCGGCTCAAAGGCCACGAGCAGCGGATTTCCGGCGAAGGCGGAGGAGCCCATGTAGGGCGAGTTGCCCGGGCCGATGGGGCCGAGCGGCAGGGTTTGCCAGAGTGTCTGGTTGGCGGTGCTGAGCCAATCAACAAAGTGATAGGCGCCGGGGCCAAAATCACCCGCGCCATTGGGCCCCGGCAGCGATGTGGGATGGAGCAAGACGCCCGACGTGCGGCTGTTCAGAATATTTTCTGTCATCAGCTTGACCTTGGGCTGGGCCAGCCAGAATTTCTGGCTGGCCTCCGGCAGGGATCAGATCGCCTTGCCTTGCTCGTTGAAGCGGTGGACCTTGCCATCCACGGGGGCGATTGCCACCTTGGCGTCAATGTCATGGCGCGAGGTGCCGATTTCGCGGATGATGACCGGCTCGGCGGAGCCGACGTCGACGAAGGAATAGGTGTCTGAACCCATTTTTTCAGCGTGGATCACCTTGCCCTGCCAGCCGCCCCTGGAGACGAACTCCATATGCTCGGAGCGCACGCCGATGGTGTGGGCCTTGTAGGCGTCGGCGAAATTGCCGTTGAAGAAATTCATCTTCGGCGAGCCGATGAAACCGGCGACAAACAGGTTGGCGGGCTTTTCATAAAGCTCCAGCGGGGTGCCCACCTGCTCCACCAGGCCATCGCGCAGCACGCAGATGCGGTCTGCCAGCGTCATGGCTTCCACCTGGTCATGCGTCACGTAGATCATGGTGGTCTTGCCCATGGCGTGATGCAGCTTGGCGATTTCCAGGCGCGTGGCCACGCGCAGCGCGGCATCGAGGTTGGAGAGCGGCTCGTCGAACAGGAAGACCTTGGGATCGCGCACGATGGCGCGGCCGATGGCCACGCGCTGGCGCTGGCCGCCGGAGAGCTGCTTGGGCAGGCGGTCAAGATACTGGCCGATCTGCAGCATGTCGGCGGCCTTGCGCACGCGCTTGTCAATCTCGTCCGGGCTGCTCTTGGCCAGCTTCATGCCGAAGGCCATGTTCTGATAGACCGTCATGTGCGGATAAAGCGCATAGGACTGGAACACCATGGCGATGCCGCGCTCGGAGGGCGGCAGCGCGTTCACCACCTTGCCATCAAAGGACAGCGTGCCGGAGGTGATGTCTTCGAGGCCGGCAACGAGGCGCAGCAGCGTGGACTTGCCGCAGCCCGAGGGGCCGACAAAGACCATGAATTCGCCCTGCCTGATATCAAGGTCCACGCCTTTGATGACGTTGACGGCGCCGAAAGACTTCTTGACGTTCTTGAGTTGGATATTGGCCATTTCTTACCCCTTGACGCCACCAGCGGTGAGACCCGCGATGATTTTTTTCTGGAAGATGAGAACGAGAACGATGAGCGGAACAGTGACCAGCACCGAAGCCGCCATGATAAGGCCCCACGGAATTTCGTGGCTGTCGCTGCCCGAGAGCAAGGCGATGCCCACCGGCACGGTGCGCGCCGCATTGTTGGAGGCGGTGAAGGTGAGGGCGAAGAGATATTCATTCCACGCCGCAATGAAGGCGAGCAGGCCCGTTGTCACCAGCGCCGGCCACATGAGCGGCAGGAAAATCTTGGTGACGATCACCCAGGGCGTTGCGCCATCGACGATGGCGGCCTCTTCCAGCTCCACCGGCAAGTCACGCATGAAGGTGGTGAGCACCCAGACGGTGAAGGGCAGCGTGAAGATGGTGTAGGAGAAGATCAGCGACCAATCGGTGTTATAGATGCCGAGGCCCTGGATCACCTCAAACAGGCCGGCCAGCACGGCCACCTGCGGGAACATCGAGACGCCGAGGATGGTCATCAGCAGCACGCCGCGGCCACGGAACTTGACGCGCGAGAGCGCATAGGCCGCCGTGGTGCCGATGAACAGCGCCACCACAACCGTGACCGAGGCCACCCAGACCGAGTTCCACAGGTTCTGCAGGAAGGTGCCGTTGCCCTTGAAGAGCACGTCATAATAGTTCTGCAGCGAGAAGGTGGTGGGCAGATAGGTGATTTCAAACAGCGCCGTGCCGGATTTGAAGCTGGTGATGATGGCGTAATAGAAAGGGAACACCGCCTGCACGACGACGAAAATGACGAAGGCGTAGAATGCCGTGACCTGATACCAAGGTTTTTTCATTGCACGCCCCCATCGAAGTTCACGCGGCCCAGTTTCATGTAAAGCGTGACCATGACGAGCAGCACGAGGAACAGCAGCGTCGACTCGGCCGAGCCATAGCCCAGCTTGTCAAAATCGAACATGTTCTCGCGGCTGATCACCGACATGGTCTTGGTCTGGCTTGAGTTGGGCGTGAGGATGTAAACCAGATCGAAGATGCGCAAGGCATCGAGGAGGCGGAAGATCACCGCCACCATCAGCGCCGGGCGGATGAGCGGCAGGGTGATTTTCCAGAAAACCTTGATGGGGTGCACGCCGTCAATCGAAGCGGCCTCATAGACATCACCCGGCACTTGTTGCAGGCCGGCCAAGATGAGCAGCGCCATGAATGGCACGGTTTTCCAGGTGTCGACCGCGACGATGGCGATCATTGAATAGTTGGCGTCGGCCGCCCAGGCGATCTTCTCGCTGATCACATGCATGCGCAGGAGCAGGTCATTGATGATGCCGAGCTGGTCATTCAGCATCCAGCCCCACATCTTGGCGGAGACGACGGTGGGAATGGCCCAGGGCACGAGGATGGCGGCGCGGACAATGCCGCGGCCCTTGAATTCGGCGTTCAGCACCAGCGCCACGGCCATGCCCAGCAGGGTTTCCAGCAGCACCGAAACCAGGCCGAAGCGGATGGTGTTCCACACCGCGTTCCACCAGGCGCCATCGACCAGCACGCCCTTCATTGTGGTGGTGGTGGCGCCGGAATCCATGGTGATGGTCTTGCTGTAATAATAGTTGCCAAGGCCGATGAACTTGGCCTCAGGGTAGTGCAGCAGCGATGCATCCGTCAGCGAAAACCAGATGGACCGCGCCAACGGCCAAGCGGCGACGATGATCAATGTCACCAGCATGGGCGTCAGGAAGATCCAGGCCGAGCGGACGCGCCCGGCGACGAGCTGATTGCGGATGGGAGTGTCGGATGGTGTAGGCTCAATGGCGCTCATGCGTTTCCCCGCCTGCTTTTTTGTTATGTGTTCCGCCCTTGCGGCGAAAGGCCGGAAGGGCGGAAGCGAATTTCGCGTTCAGCCAAACTACACATCAACGTGGAAATGAGAAGCAGCCACTGGTTGAGTATGCGCCAAGCTGAAGAGACAAATGTGGCCTGCGGCTGGCGAAGGAGGACCAGCCGCAGGCCATCGGGTTTCAGCTGTTATTTCCAGCCGTCGCCGCGCAGGTCAGTCAGCTCAGCCTCGAGCTTCTTGAGGTTGTCAGCAGTGGTGCCGTTGCCCGAAAGCGAGTCGTGCACAGCGGTCCAGAACTTGTTCGAGACTTCGTTGTACTTGGTCTTGGTGGGCGCCGAGGGGCGCGGCACGGCGGCCAGGAACACGTCCTTCCACTTGACGAGGACCGGCTGGTCCTTCTTCACATCGGCGTCGTCATAGACGGAGACGATGGTGGGAAGGTGGGTCTGCTTCAACGCGTTGTCCTTCTGCACCTTGGCCGAAGCCAGGAACATGACAACCTTCTTGGCTTCCTCGGCGTGCTTCGAATACTTCGAAACAGCCAGGTTCCAGCCGCCGAGGGTGGCGGCAGAGCCAGCGCCGTCGCCCGAGCCGGCCGGCAGCGGAACAACGTCAAACTTGCCCTTCACGGCCGAGTCGTCCTTGTTGCCCAGCGCGTAGGCATAAGGCCAGTTGCGCATGAACACGGACTTGCCGGTCTGCCACACGCCGCGGCTTTCCTCTTCCTGATAGGCGAGAACGCCCTTCGGGGAGATGCTGCCAACCCAGCTCTTGGCGCGCTCGATGGCTTCGATGGCCTTGGGGTTGTTGATGGAGATCTTGCCATCCGGCTCAACGATCTGGCCACCGCCGTTGGACTTCACCCATTCCAGCGCGTCGCAGGTCAGGCCTTCATAGGCGTTGCCCTGGAACACGAAGCCCTGCAGGTCGGCGTTCTTTTCGCCGTCGAGAACGGTCTTGGCATCCTTGGCCATCTCATCCCAGGTCTTGGGCGGGGTGAGCTTGTACTTGTCCAACAGGTCCTTGCGGTAATAGAGGGCCGGGGCATCCGTGAAGAAGGGGATGGCCACGAGCTTGCCGTTCACCGTCTGGGACTGGATGATGGAGGGGAAGTGATCCTTGGCCACATCCTTGGCGGCGTCGGTCAGGTCCACGAACTGGTCAGCCAGCTGCGGGGCCCAGATCACGTCGGTCTGGTAGATGTCGATGTCGGCGTTGCCGGCAGCGAGCCACAGCTTGTATTGGCCGAACTGGTCGGTGGTGGACGACGGCATCGGAACGATCTTGACGTTGATGCCCGAATCCTTGGCGAAGGCAGCCAGCTCATCCTGCATGAACTGCAGGTCGCCGCCCGTGGCACCCGACACGATGGACAGGTCAACAGCCATGGCCTTGGCGGCCATCAAGCTCATGCCCATCATGGCCGTGGCGAGAAGAGTTTTGAATTTCATTGAGTATCCTCCAGTGGTTGCATAATTCTCGGAGGGAGTGACGGCCGACGATGCTTGCAAGCTTTTGGGGCAACCCCCCACAAAAAGCGCAAAACCGGCTGTTCCTCCCAGAACAAGCGGCTTAGACTTCCCCACTGGTTAACAAACGCGGGGTTTTCCAAACCGCTTTGAGGACTTTGAAGCTAGCACGGGAAAGGCAAAGGTCAAGAAGAATATGGAAAATCAATGCTTTTCTTGCGGCGCAGCATGGAATCTGCCTGTTCGCAGCTTTGCAATTGTATTATGATTTGAAAGCGCTTTGGGAAGGAGCGAAATAAAAAGCCGATGAATCTCAAGGAATTGGCGGAGCGATTGGGGCTTTCGCAAACCACTGTGAGCCGGGCTTTGAATGGCTATCCGGAGGTGGGGGAAGAAACGCGCCGCCGGGTGATTGAGCAGGCGCACAAACTTGGCTACCGGCCCAACGCCCATGCAAGGCGGCTGGCCACCGGGCGCAGCCATGCGATCGGCTATGTGTTTCCCTCCGACCGGTCAATTATCATTGACCCGATCTTCTCAGACTTCATCGCCGGTGCATCCGACTATCAGGCGATGCAGGGCTATGAAACGCTGCTGCATGCGGGCGGACAGGAAAACGAGATGGACGTGTACCGCCGCTACGCCGAGATGGGGCTGGTGGACGGCATCATCGTGCAGGCGCCGCATGTGGATGATGAGCGGCTGGGGCTTCTGGACAGGCTGGGCCTGCCTTATGTGGTGCATGGCCGTGTGAATGACAGCGAGGAAGGCTATGCCTGGATGGACATCGACAACCGCGGCGCCTTCCACAAGGCGGCCCGGCTGCTGATTGACCTGGGCCACACGCGCATTGGCCTTCTCAATGGGCTGGAAAACCTCACCTATGCCTGGCATCGCCGCCAAGGCTATGAACAAGCGCTGCTGGACCGCGGCCTTGGCGTGGACCCGGCCATCATGTTCGCCGGGCTGATGACGGAAGAAAACGGCTATCGCCAGGCGCTGCGCATGCTGCGCCTGCGGCCACGGCCGACGGCTCTGCTGATGTCCTCCATGATGATGGTCTCGGGCGCACTGCGCGCCGTGCATGAGCTCAACCTCACAGTGGGCAAGGATGTCTCGCTGATCGGCCATGATGACGGGCTGCCTTTCCTGAATGCCGAAGGGCTTGTGCCATCGCTCACCACCACCACCTCCTCCATCCGCGCCGCGGGGGCGCGGGTGGCAGAGCTGTTGCTGGCGCGCATCGAAAACCCGGAAGGCGAGCTGCCGCATGAATTGTGGAATGTGGATTTGATCCTGCGCGGCAGCACGGGGCCAGCGCAGCGCTCTTGACCGGCTGGCCCTGCCCTCAATTGGTCACGCAGACAAGGCCGATCACGGTGACGACGGCGAGCGTGAGCGGAAAGCCCACGGTGACGCGCTGCCTGTTGGGCATGCCGTTGCCGCCGACGATGCCATAGGCTGAATAGTTGCGGCCGGTGCTTTCGGCATAATCCCAGTTTCGCGATTGGTAGAAGCGCAGATCGCGCAGCCAGCCCTGCAGGATGAACAGCGCAAGCGCGAAGCTGGCGAGGCCGAAGATGTGAAGCTCATTGAACCAGTCTGACATGGGGCCTCCCTGCATTTCGGGCCGATTATACAGGGGCTGCAAATCCCCGCCTGCGCCTTGTTGGCGCGGGGGCCTGCGCCTTGCCGCGGGGTGGCTTGTGGAAGCGGCAGTGTTCTTGGTATCTGGGGCGGCAGGTTACATCACTGGCAGCGTTCTCCCCGCCGATGGCGGCGCGCTGGCCGGGCTTTGAAAAGAGATTTCATGACCAAGATCAATTTCCACGAACTGGCCACGCTTTCACCGGCGCAGCGCGCAGGCCTGCTGACCCGCGTTGAGGGCGATCTTTCCGAGTTTGAGGCCAAGGTGAAGCCGATCATGGCCGCCGTGCGCGATGAGGGCGATGCGGCGCTGGCACGCTTTGCGCAAGCCTTCGACAAAGCGCCGGTGACGGCGGATGCAATTGCGGCGACTGATGCAGATTATGCCGAAGCCGAGCGCAGCCTGGCGCCCGAGGTGAAGGCCGCAATGGAATTTGCAGCCGCCAACATCCGCGCCTTTCACGAAAAGCAGAAACCGGAAGCGATGTGGATGCAGGAAGTCTCGCCCGGCTCATTCGGTGGCGAGCGCTGGAGCGCCATTCCATCGGCGGCCTGCTATGTGCCGCGCGGCAAAGGGGCTTTCCCCTCCGTGGCCTTGATGACGGCCATCCCGGCCAAGGTGGCTGGCGTTGAGAAGCTCATCATCATCACGCCGCCCGGCCCCAACGGCAAGGTGGATGACGCCACGCTGGTGGCGGCGCGCATGGCGGGGGTGGATGCGGTTTACAAGGCCGGCGGCGCGCAAGGCATTGCCGCCGTGGCTTACGGCACACAGACAGTCCCCAAGGTTGCGAAGGTTGTTGGCCCTGGCTCGCCCTGGGTGGCGGCGGCGAAGCGCCTGGTCTCGCACATTCTTGACGTGGGCTCGCCCGCCGGGCCATCGGAAGTGATCGTGTTTGCCGATGAGACGGTGAATGGCGCGCTGGCGGCGCTGGATTTGCTGATTGAAACCGAGCATGGGCCGGATTCATCGGGCTATCTGGTCACCGCCTCGCGGCGCGTGGCGGAGGAAGCGCTGGCCGCCCTGCCCGGCCTGCTGGCCAAGATGAGCCCGCAGCGCGCGGAATTTGCACGCACGGTGCTTGGCGGGCCTATTGGCGGCATTGTGCTGGCGCGCGACGTGGATGAGGCGATCGCCTTCTGCAATGACTATGCGCCGGAGCATTTGCAGGTTCTCTCCACCCATGCGGAGGATTATCTGCCGCAGCTGAAGCATGCCGGTGAAATCCTGCTGGGGCCGCACACGCCATCAGTGCTGGGCAATTATGTGATCGGGCCGGACCATGTGCTGCCCACCTCTGGCTGGGCGCGCACGGCTTCGGCGCTTTCGGTGTTTGATTTCATGAAGCGCACATCGCTGGCGCGCGTGACGGCCGCTGGCTATCCCGCCCTTGCCAGACATGCGCGAATTCTGGCGCAGTATGAGGGCTTTGACGCCCACGCCAATGCGGTTTCGGAGATGCGGGACAAGTTGCTGAAGAAGTAGGCGGATCTTCGCCCCCTCGCCCCGCTTGCGGGGAGAGGGAGAGAACGCGCAGCGTTCGAGGGTGAGGGGACCGGGTCGCAAGGTTCTGCGCAAGCGGCCCCTCATCCGCCCGGCTGCGCCGTGGCACCTTCTCCCCCGAGGGGATAAGGGTGAAGCTCACAAAAAAGCCCCGGCATTGCTGCCGGGGCGGAGGCGGTTCCTGGCTTTGGCCTCAGGTGTGCTTGATATCCACATCCTTGGTGTCATGCAGGAAGAAGAAGCCGATCACGGCGCAAGCCAGCGCCAGGATGATCGGATACCACAGGCCGGCATAGACATCGCCGTAATAGGCAACCATGGCGGTGGCCACCAGCGGCAGCAAGCCGCCGAACCAGCCGTTGCCGATGTGATAGGGCAGCGACATGGAGGTGTAGCGGATGGCCGTGGGGAACAGTTCCACCAGATAGGCGGCGATCGGGCCGTAAACCATGGTGACGTAAATCATCATGATGAACAGCGAGAGCAGCGCCATCACCCAGTTGATCTTGGCCTTGTCGGCGCTGGAGGCGGCGATTTCGGTGATCGAGGCCTTGGCGGTGCCGTCAGCGGCCACATCGACCTTGTCGATGTTGGCCACGTCCGCCACCTTCTTGGCCTTGGCATCAAGGGCGATGCGGGCGTCCGAAATCACGGCCATGGCGTCAGCCGCCTTCTTGTCAGCCTGCGCGGCGGCAACCTTGTCGGCCTGTTCCTTGGTCAGGGCCACTTCGCTGGAAGCGGCCTTGAGGTGGGGATAGCCGGCATCGGCCAGCGCCTTGGACCATGTATAGGGCGAGAAGCCCTCGACCTTGGTGCCATTGACATCCAGTGTGGCCTTGGTGCCTGCGGCACCTTCAGCCGAGGCGAAGGACAGGCCGTTCTTGGTCAGGAAGTCCTTGGCCTTGTCGCAATCCCCGAAGGTGGACCAGGGGCCGACAAAGACGTTGAAGTGGCACTGGGCGGGATCAACCGTCACGGCCAGCTTGGTCTTGCCGGAGAAATCCGACAGGTCCGGGTTCACGGCATTGCCCAGCATGTGGAACAGCGGGAAATAGGTGAGCGCGCCAATGAGGCAGCCCGCCAGGATGATCTTCAGGCGGCCGATCTTGTCGGACAGGTTGCCGAAGAACAGGAAGAAGGGCGTGCCCAGCAGCAGGGCAGCGCCGATCAGCATGTAGGCGGTCTGGTAATCCACCTTCTCGGTGATGGTGAGGAAGAACAGCGCGTAGAACTGGCCGGTGTACCAGATCACGCCCTGGCCCATGGTGGCGCCCAGCAAGGCCAGCAACACATATTTGTTGTTGGGGGACTTGAGGAACGAGTCGGTGAGCGGCGACGTGGAACCCTTGCCCTCTTCCTTCATGCGCTGGAAGATCGGCGATTCATTCAGCTTCAGGCGGATCCACAGCGACACCAGCAGGAGCAGCGCCGAAACCACGAAGGGAATGCGCCAGCCCCAGCTGGCAAAATCAGCCGCCGCCATGTTGGTGCGGCAGAGATAGATCACCAGCAGCGACAGGAAGAAGCCGATGGTGGCGGTGGTCTGGATCCAGCTGGTGGAGAGGCCGCGGTGGCCATGCTGGGCATGCTCGGCCACATAGGTGGCGGCACCGCCATATTCACCGCCCAGGGCCAGGCCCTGCAGCAGGCGCAGCAGCACAAGCAGAATGGGGGCAAGCCAGCCCACGGCCGCGAAAGTGGGCAGCAGGCCCACGGCGACAGTGGAAAGGCCCATCACCAGGATGGTGACGAGGAAGGTGTATTTGCGGCCGACGAGATCGCCCACCCGGCCGAAGACCAGCGCGCCGAAGGGGCGCACCAGGAAGCCCGCCGCGTAAGTGGCGAAGGCCGAAAGCAGGGCGGCGGTGTCATTGCCCTTGGGAAAGAAGAGTGCCGCGAAGAAAGGCGCCAGCGTGGCGTAGAGATAAAAGTCATACCACTCGAAAACCGTGCCCGTGGATGAGGCGAGGATGACGAATTTCTCGTCATGGGTTAGCCCCGGCCCGTCCTCGGGCGAGGTGTGATAAAGTTCTGACATATGAATGTTGCTCCCTGTGAGTTTTCATTGCAGCCCTCTTGCCGGGGCCTTGGTTACGGGGAGAGACTAGTGGCCGATCTTGCGGCTGTCCACATTCATGATTCAGAATATAGGGATTTCGCGCAGGATTTATTGCCGCAGTTGCGGGTGCACCCCTCATTTGAGGGACGCACATCGCTCATCTGGCATCATGGCGGCAACGGAAATGGCGGGCGGGCGCGTCTCCTGAAGGTTGCGGGGCCGCGCATGGCACCGCGCAAGATGATGGTTTTTTCATTTGTTTTGCCGGAATGCGTGCCCTAGCTTACCAAATGTTCACGCCTGACTTTGTGTCTGTTGTTTCTAGACTTGGGGGTTTCCGATGCGTCTTTCCATTTCCGCCTTTGCACTTGCGCTGCTTGCCCTGGCCGTTCCGGCCCATGCCATGGATGGCGTGAATGTCGACACCGGCGATGCCGTGACTGTTGATGACGGCACCACCTTCAATGTTGGCGACCCGCTGGTGATGTTCGATGCCGACGGCAATGAGATCGATGTGGAAATCCAGGCGGTGAAGGACACCGGCGCCGCGCTGGATGTTGATGTGATCGACCAGGATTCGGGCGACACGGCCACCATCGAATTCAGCAAGTAAGGCGGCTTTCCGCCAGCTATTTCACCAGGCAGGCGATTTCGGCGCGCAAATCCTCCAGCCCGAAGCCGCGCTCGGCCGAGGTGAGATGCAGGTTCTGGATGGCGGCGGCGCGCTTGGCCACATGGCCCAGGGTTTCGGCCTGCAGTTCGGCCAGCTCAAACTTGTTGATCTTGTCGCATTTGGTGATGACCAGCTGGTAGGGCACGGCGGCGTCATCCAGCATCTCGAACATTTCAATGTCCGGCGTCATCACGCCATGGCGCGCATCAATCAGCACGAAAGCGCGGGTGAGGCCAACACGGCCGCGCAAATAGGCCTTGAGTACCGCCTGCCACTGCCTCACATCCTTCTTGGAGGCCTTGGCATAGCCATAGCCGGGCATGTCGACCAAGGTGAGGTGATCACCAACATCGAAGAAGTTCAGCTCACGCGTGCGGCCCGGCGTGTCGGAGGCGCGGGCAAGGCCATTGACCCCGGTGAGGGCATTGATGAGCGAGGACTTGCCGACATTGGAACGCCCTGCAAAGGCAATCTCCACACCACGCAGGGGCGGCAACTGCTCCAGCTGGGCCACGCCGAGGCGGAAGCGCGCCGTGCCGTTGAACAGGCGGCGTCCGGCTTGAAGGTCAGATTCGCTGAAGGTGGTCATGGTCTCCAAGCTCGTCTCCCTCCCCCTTGTGGGGAGGGACTAAGGGGGGCGGTCGCGCTGGATTTTCAATGAACGCTTAAACCGGTTTGAAGGCAGAAGGGAAGGCTCCACTCGGCCCCCACCCCTGCCCTCCCCACAAGGGGGAGGGGGCAGGAGAGGGTGGAAGCACTCACGTTGCCGCGGGCTTCTTCTTCAGGAAGGGCAGCGAATCGCGGATGTTGCCGAAGAGGTCCAGCTCGGTGCCGTGCTTCTTCATGATGTAGCTTTGCTGGACGATGGAGAGGAAGTTGCTCCAGGCCCAATAGATGGTGAGGCCTGCCGGGAAGCCGGACATGGAATAGGTGAAGATCACCGGCATCCAGTTGAACATCTGGGCCTGCACCGGATCGGGCGGGGCGGGGTTCAGGCGCATCTGCACCCACATGGTGATGCCCATGAGCAGCGGCCAGAAGCCGATGAGCAGCGCGGCCGGCGGCTGGAATGGCAGGAGGCCAAAGAGGTTGAAGATGCTGGTCGGGTCCGGCACCGAGAGATCGTGGATCCAGCCGAAGAACGGCGCCTGGCGCAGTTCGATGGTGATGAGGATCACCTTGTAGAGCGAGAAGAAGATGGGGATCTGCACGAAGATGGGCAGGCAGCCCGCCATGGGGTTCACCTTCTCGCGCTTGTAGAGCTCCATGGTTTCCTGCTGCTGGCGGGCGCGGTCATCAGGATAAAGCTCCTTGATCGCGTCCATCTGCGGCTTGAGGTTCTTCATCTTGCTCATCGAGGCATAGGAACGGTTGGCCAGCGGGAACACCACGGCCTTGACCAGCACGGTGACGATCATGATGGCGATGCCGAAATTGCCCACCAGGCCATGCACCAGCGAGAGCAACTTGAACATGGGCTGGGTGATGAACCAGAACCAGCCCCAGTCGATCATCATGTTGAAGTTGTCGATCTTGTACTTGCTGCCAATGGCGTTGAGGGTGTTGACCACCTTGGCGCCGGCATAGACATGCGACTCGTAAGACGCGCTGGCGCCGGGCTGAACGGTGAGCACGTCATCGACGCGGTAACCGGTCTTGTAGCCGTCACGGCCGGGGATTTCGATGAAGTTGTAGAAGGCGGTGACCTTGCTGGCCTGGTCGGGGATGGCCACGGTGGACCAGTATTTGTCGGTGAAGCCCACCCAGCCGCCGGTTGCCGAAACCTGGTTGACGGTCTTGGGGTCCTTCTTCAGCTTGGCATAGGTGAATTCCTGGCGGCCGCCATTCTGCAGGCCAAGCGGGCCTTCATAGAACGTCGAATAGCCGCCGATCTTGGGCGTGTCTTCGCGTTGGACAATGCTGACCGGCTGCAGGCCCACGGGCTGGGTTCCGGTGTTCTTCACCGTGTCCTTGATGGTGAAGAGATATTCATCGCTCACCGAAATCTCACGGCTGAATTGCAGGCCCTGGCCGTTGTCCCATGTCAGGGTGACGGGGGCATCCTGCTTCAGCACCGCGCCTTCCGGGGCCTGCCATTCAGTGGCTTGGCCCGGTGTCTTGACGGCGGCATCGCCCACGGCGGCGAAGCTTTGCACCACGTAATAGGCATCCTTGGAGCCCGAGGGCGAAAGCAGCGTGATGAGCGGGCTGTCTTGCGCCACGGTCTCGCGGTATTTGTTGAGCTGCAGGTCATCCAGCTGGGCGCCTGTCAGGTTGATCGAGCCTGAGACGGCGGGCGTGTCGATCTTGATGCGCTTGGTGGCCGAGATCACCGCGGCGCGGTCCTTCACCTCGGAGGCGGCGGTGGTGGCCACCTGGGCGGTTTGGGCCTGCTGGGCGGCGGCTTCCTGCGCCTTCTTGGCGGCGGGGATGGCATAATAATATTGCCAGCCAAAAACGATGAGCAGGGAAACGGCCACCGCCATCACCATGTTCTTCAGATCAAACTGCGGCTGCTGCGGCTGGCTCATTGCTTTTCCATCGGTTGGGCCGCCTTGCCATGAAGGCGGCTGGCGGCAGAGATAAGGTCTTGTTGCAGGATTTCAAAGCCCCGCGTGGCGGCGGCACTGCGGCCGATCAGGACATAATCATAGGACGGGCGGGCCACGGCGGCAAAGGACAGGCGCACCGCCTCTTTCAGGCGGCGCTTGATGCGGTTGCGCGCCACGGCGTTGCCCAGCTTTTTCGAGCAGGTGAAGCCGACGCGGGCCGGCGCATCATCGGCGCGCAGGCGCGCCTGCAGCAGGAAGCCGGGCGTGCCTTGCGAAACAGCTTTGGCGGCGGCAATGAAATCCTGCCTCCGCTTCAAGCGCTGCATGATGATTTTAAGGTGACTTAGGCCGAGAGCCGCTTGCGGCCCTTGGCGCGGCGGCGGCGCAACACATTGCGGCCGCCCACAGTGGCCATGCGCGAGCGGAAGCCATGGCGGCGCTTGCGGACGAGCTTGGAGGGCTGATAGGTACGTTTTTGAGGCATGGCTCCGATTCCAAATACTCCACCCAAGCCTCTGGAATTATTGACATAATTTCCGGAAAATTTGGGCAGAACCAAAAGGTTGTGCAAAATTTCCGCCGCTTATGGGCAAGATTGGCACAATTGTCAACTTGAGGCTGGGGAAATCGCCCCTTCGGCTGCCTTCTTGCCGGGGCTGGGCGATCCGCGCTAGGCAGATTGCATGCGCCCGGTGTTTTACTCAATCAATGTGACATTGGATGGATGCTGCGACCACCGCGTCTTTGAACCGGACGCGGAACTGCACCGCCACACCACGGCCATGCTGCAGCGGGCCGATGCGCTGCTCCTGGGCCGTGTCACCTATCAGATGATGGAAGAGGCCTTCCGGCCTGGCCCAGATGCCCCGGCACTTCCCGATTGGATGCAACCCTTCGCCGGGGCCATGCATGCGGCGCGCAAGCATGTGTTCTCCCACACCCTGGCCAAGGCGGATTGGAACGCCGAGCTGGTGCGCGGCGATGTAGGCGATGCCGTGCGGCGGCTGAAGCAGCAGCCGGGCAAGGGCCTGCTGGTGGGCGGCATGAAGCTGCCGCTGGCGCTGGCTGAGCAGGGGCTGATCGACGAATATGAATTTGTGGTGCACCCTTTCCTCGCCGGGCACGGGCCAATGCTGCTTGCCGGGCTTTCGCGGCTTACACGGCTGCGGCTGGTTGGCCGCACCGAATTTGCCTGTGGGGCCGTGGCCATGCGCTATGTGCCGGAAGCTTAAGCACAGATCACGCCATTGCCACGGCGGCTAAACCCTTTTCACGAGGGCGTGAGGCCCCCTGTTCAAGGCTGGCAAAACCCGTCATGTCTGCGGGCATGACAAGTTCCCCCGCACATGCCCCTGCCCCGCGCGCCGGCCTCAAACGCTGGCTGCCGCTGGTGCTGCTGGGCGCGCTGATGGCGCTGGCCTATGGCCTTGGCCTGCAGCGCTACCTCACCCTTCAAAGCATGGCCGAGCATCAGGCGCTGTTGCAGGACTATGTGACGCGCAACCTGGTCTTGGCGCTGCTGGCCTTCGCGCTGATCTACATCGTGGTGGTGGCGCTTTCGCTGCCGGGGGCCGCGGTGCTGAGCATTCTCGGCGGCTTCGTGTTCGGCTGGGCCTTGAGTGCCCCTGTCACTGTTGTGGCGGCGACGATTGGCGCGGTTGCGGTGTTCAAGATCGTGCAGACATCGCTGGGTGCTGCGGTGGCTGAGCGTGCGGGCCCCTTCGTGCAAAGGCTTTCGCGCGGGTTCGAGGAAGATGCCTTCAACTATCTCCTGTTCCTGCGGCTGGTTCCGGCCTTTCCGTTCTTTGCAGTTAATGCCGTGGCGGGCCTGACGCGCATGGATGTGCGCAGCTTTGCGCTGGCCACGCTGATCGGCATCATTCCCGGCTCCATCGCCTTTGCCTGGCTTGGGCGGGGGCTGGGCAGCGTGATCGAGGCGCAGCGCAGCCTGCATGAGGCCTGTGTTGCGGCCAAGGGCGCTGCCGCCTGCCCGTTCGAAATTTCAGCCTCCTCACTCATCACGCCGCAATTGCTGTGGGCCTTTGCCATCCTCGGACTGGTGGCGCTGATCCCCGTTGCCCTCAAGAAATGGAAGAGCTTCTCATGATTTATGACCTGGCGATCATTGGCGGCGGCTCGGCCGGCCTTTCGGTTGCGGCGGCGGCCGCGCAATTCGGCGAGAAGGTGGTGCTGTTCGAAAAAAGCGAGATGGGCGGGGATTGCCTCAATTCCGGCTGCGTGCCCTCAAAGGCGCTGATCGCCGCGGCCAAATATGCCCAGGCGCAGCGGGCTGGCGCGGCTTTCGGCGTGGCGGCGGTGGAGCCGCAGGTGGATTACGCCAAGGTGATGGACCATGTGCAGCGGGTGATCGCGGCGATTGCCCCGCATGACAGCGTGGAACGCTTCGAGGGCCTGGGCGTCAAGGTGGTGCAGGCGGCGGCGCGTTTCGTCAGTGCACGGAGGATTGAGGCGGCGGGCGAGGTGTTCGAGGCGCGCAAGATCGTGATCGCAACCGGCAGCCGCGCCGGGGTGCCGCCCATTGCGGGGCTGAAGGACGTGCCCTTCCTCACCAATGAAACGATTTTCAAGAACCGCGAGAAGCCCAGCCACCTGATCATCATCGGCGGCGGGCCCATCGGCATGGAAATGGCCCAGGCGCACCGGCGGCTGGGCTGCCAGGTGACGGTTCTGGAAGGCCTCAAGGCGCTGGGAAGGGACGACCCGGAGCTGAGCGCCACCGTGATTGAGGCGCTGGCCGCTGAAGGTGTTGCCCTGCGCGAAGGCGTTGCAATTGAGAGCGTGGCGCAAGCCGGCGGGAAAATCCGCGTGGCGCTGAAGGGCGGCGAGGTGATTGAAGGCTCCCACCTTTTGGTGGCGGCGGGGCGGGTGCCCAATCTCGGCGGGCTGAACCTCGAGGCGGCGGGCGTGGCCTATGACCGGCGCGGCATCAGCGTTGATGCCTCGCTGCGCTCGCCGGGCAACCGCGCGGTTTATGCGGCGGGCGATGCCGCAGGCGGGCTGCAATTCACCCATGTGGCGGGCTATCACGCGGGGCTGATCATCCGCAACGCACTGTTCCGGCTGCCGGTCAAAAACCGCACCGACATCATCCCCTGGGTGACCTATACCGACCCGGAGCTTGCACAAGTGGGCCTCAATGAGGCCGAGGCGCGCAAGGCCCATGGCACTGCCGTTAAGGTTCTGAAATGGCCCTTCGCCGAGAATGACCGCGCCCAGGCCGAGGGCAAAACCAAGGGCATGGTGAAAATCATCACCGGGCGCGGCGGCGTGATCCTCGGGGCGGCCATTGTGGGGCCATCGGCTGGCGAACTCATTGCGCCTTTCGTTCTGGCGGTGACGCAGAAGCTGAAGATTTCGGCCTTCGCCAATCTGGTGCTGCCCTACCCCACGCTGGGCGAGGCAGGCAAGCGGGCCGCCATCACCGCCTATGCCGGGCTGGCGCAGAAACCATTCACACGGCGGCTGCTAGGCCTTTTGAAAATCTTCGGCTAAATCCCCGGCCATGGATTCCAGCCCTCGCAACACGCGCATTGGCCTCATCACCGGGCTTTCCGGCAAGGTGCTGGGGCTGACGGTGCTGTTCGTGATGCTGGGCGAGGGTTTGATCTTCATGCCTTCCATCGCCAATTTCCGGGTGCAATGGCTGAAAACGCGCATTGCCCAGGCGGAGATTGCAGCGCTGGTGACTGAGGCTGCCCCTGATGAAATGGTGAATGCGGCGCTGCGCGATTCCCTGCTCAAGGGGGCGGGTGTTGAAGCCGTGGCGCTGATGCGCGAGGACAAGCGCAGCCTTGTCTTGAAGCCCGACAACCCCGGCATGGTGGAGGAGACCTTCGACCTGCGCGGCGGGCAATATTACACCTCAGTGGCGCCGGCCTTTGCCGTGCTGTTCCAGAACCATGACCGGCTGATCAACGTGATCGACAAGCCGCCGGCGATGACCGGCAGCGCCATTGAAATTGCCGTGCATGAATGGCCGCTGCGCGATGCGATGATCAGCTTTGGCCTGCGCATCCTGGCGCTTTCGGTGGTGCTGTCCTTCATCGTTGCGGGGCTGATCTTTGCGGCGCTGAACCGGGTTCTGGTGCGGCCGATGCAGCGGCTTTCCTCCAACATGATGGCCTTTGCGCAGCGGCCGGAGGATCTTTCACGGGTGATTGCGCCGAGCGGCCGGCAGGATGAGCTGGGCCTTGCCGAGCATGAGCTTGAGGCGATGCAGCGGCAGCTGCACGGGCTGTTGCAGGAGAAAACCCGGCTGGCCGCACTGGGCCTTGCGGTGAGCAAGGTGAGCCATGACCTGCGCAACATGCTGACTTCGGCGCAACTGATCTCTGACCGGCTGGGCGAGGTGAAGGATGCCCGCGTGCAGCGCTTTGCGCCCAAGCTCATTGCCTCGCTGGACCGGGCGATCAGCTTCCTCAACCAGACGCTGACCTATGGCCGCGCGCAGGAGCTGCCGCCGCGGCGCGAAGAGGTGGCTGTGAAGCCGCTGGTGGAGGACGTGTTTGAAAGCCTGCGCCTGCAGGCGCCGCGCATCCGCTTCAGCGGCCAGGTTCCGCCCGGCCTGAAGGCCGACGCCGACCGCGAGCAGCTGGCGCGCATTCTCACCAACCTCACGCGCAACGCGCTGCAGGCCATTGAAAGCCGGCCGCAGACGCAGGACGAGATCGCCATCAGCGCGCGGCGCAAGGGCCGCGAGGTGCTGATCATCGTGCGCGACACGGGGCCAGGCATTCCCCCGGCGATTCGCGGCAAGCTGTTCGGCGCGTTCCAAAGTGCGGCGCGCAGCGGCGGCACAGGCCTTGGGCTGGCCATCTCTGCCGAGTTGGCGCAGGCGCATGGCGGCAGACTGGAAGTTGTGGAAAGCAGCGAGGCGGGCACGGTGTTTGAGCTTTGCCTGCCGGACAGGAATGGCGCCGCCAGAGCGGAATGACTTTTCCAGGAAATGTCATTCTCGCCGCAAGTCATGATTTTCGACCAACCTATCTGACTTTAGACGATTCCGCCTAAAGGCAGGTTGATCCAACGGCCATTGAACGTTGTTGAAATCTCGCACTTGCATTCGGCTGGCGCTTCGCCTAACAGGGCGCCAGCGGACGTCATCAGACTGTCTTGCCAAGCGCCCGTAGCTCAGCTGGATCAGAGCACCAGACTACGAATCTGGGGGTCAGAGGTTCGAATCCTTTCGGGCGCGCCACTAACCTAATGTTATATCAGCAATTTCCCGCCTCTCGGCGATGACTTCAATTTTGTGACTGGTGCTCTGTAAGCACTATGTCAGCAAAATCTGGTTTGACAACAATCTCATGAGAATTCTCCTTTCTCAAATGTCTGGGGGCGTATCCCTATCCCGCGCAAACTGTGTGATTGCACCTCGAACGTCATCAACATGAGCCAGTATTGACCATTCAGCAATTGGGAAAAGCGGGAAGTGGGGTGAACGGATTGTCGTTCGACGTGACAACAAAATGGGCCCCAAGGCTTGCAGCACTCACTGCAAGCAACCGTTCAAGCCCACAAGCGCGCACGAGTGAGCGCCTCAAAACGTAGTCGAATAAATTGAACCAATCACCTGCGTTAACACGACGATAGGCTAGTCTAATTCTGCCGTGTTGGATTTTGTAACTTTGGCCCTGGTGCCGGCGATTCAATTCCTGTCACCTCAAGTCGCTCAGCATCTCGAGGTGGCGGATGACGATGGGCTCGGCCACAAGCTCTTCGAGCCGGCTCATCAGCGGCTTCAGGTGCGGTTTCTTGAGATGCTCATCGAGCGCGGCCTGATCCACAAAGTTTTCGTAGAAGACGAAGACATTCGGATTCTGCTTGTCGCAGTGAAAGTCATAGTTGATGCAGCCTGGCTCAGCGCGGGTTGGCTCCACCTGTGCGGCAAGCACCTTTGCCAGCTCGTCGCGCTTGTCTGGCTTGGCCACCACTGTGCCGATGATCGTGCAACCTGGTCTTCTCATTTTATGCCTTCCTGTTTTGGCTGATGGCCACTGCGAGAATGATGATGGCGCCGCGGGCGATGAGCTGCTGGCTGAATTCAAGCCCGGCCAGGATGAGGCCGTTGTTGATCAGCCCGATCATCAGGGCGCCAATGATGGAGCCGACGACTGAGCCTTTGCCGCCGAACAGGCTTGTGCCGCCCAGCACAGCCGCAGCAATGACTGACAGCTCATCGCCCTCACCCAACTGGAAACGCCCCGTCTGGAAGCGGCCGGCGTAGAGCATGCCGGCAATGGCTGCTGCCATTGATGAGATGATAAGCACGCGGAACTTGATGGAGGCAGTGTTGATGCCCGAATAGCGCGCGGCCGTTTCGCCTCCGCCGGTGGCCAGAACCCAACGGCCGAAGGTGGTCTTGCGCAGCACAACATGGCCAATGGCGGTGGCGACGAGTGTCCAGAACAGCAGGACGGGGATGGGCCCGATATTGCCGCCGCCGAAGAGCCAGATGTAGCCATCGGACAGAATGGGCACGGCCTTGGTGGAGCTGATCCACATTGAGGTGCCCTTGGCGATGCCCATCATGGCAAGTGTTGTCAGGAAGGACGGAATGCCAATGCGCGTGGTGAGGGCACCATTGATGGCGCCCACAAAGGCGCCTGTTGCCAGGCCGCAGACAATTCCAAAGAGCACGCCTCCGACATCCATCCCCATGGCTGTGGCCACAGAGGAGAGCCCGGCAACTGCGCCGATAGACAAATCGATTTCACCGGCCGAGAGCACGTAAGTCATGGCCACTGCCATGACGGAGATCATGGCAGTCTGGCGAACGATGTTGAGCAAGTTCGTGCTTTCAAGGAAGCCCTTGTGGCCCAGCGTGATGGCAAAGAAGACGAAGATCACCACAAAACCCAGATAGATGATGTTCTGACGCCAGTTCTTGAGGATGGACATGTAAGCACCTCCGATGGGTGTCGTGGTTGATAACGGGGAAGGACTAGACATTGCCGGGCATCTCCTGCAGCAGTTTCTGCAAGGCACGTTCGGCGTATTGCAGATCACTCACATCTTCGCCGGGGGCATCGAGTTCGGTTCTTGCGATGTCACGCGTAATGTGGCCATCGGCCATGACTAAGATGCGGTCACAGGCAGAAAGCAGCTCATTCAGCTCAGAGGAAATGATGATCACTGCCTTGCCTTGCCGGGCCAGCTGGCGCACCAGCATGATGATTTCAGACTTTGATCCGATGTCGATGCCTGCCGTTGGCTCATCAAGGATGATCACGCGCGGATCGGAGGCGAGCCACTTGCCCAGAACCACCTTCTGCTGGTTGCCGCCCGAAAGCGTGCGCACGGGCGAATTGGCAGAGGCCGTCTTGACTTTCAACTCGCTGATATGCTTGTCCGCAAGCCCTTGAAAGGCCTTGCCTTTGGTGAAGCCCCAGCGGCTAATGCGGTCGATCACCGAAAGCGCCAGATTGTTTGCCACGCTGTGCTCGATGATCACGCCCTGGCGCAGGCGGTCTTCAGGGATCAAGGCCAAGCCCAGTGCAATGGCTGCCTTCGGTGAGGTGATCTCAACCACCTTGCCGTCAACAAGAATCTCACCCGAATTCTTCTGGTCAAGGCCAAAGAGCAGGCGCGCAATGGCGCTGCGGCCACTGCCCAAAAGCCCCGCAATGCCGATCACCTCACCGGCATGCAGCTTGAGGCTGGCGTCAACGGGTTTCAACATGCCGGAAACATGGCGCAGCTCCAGCAGCACGGTGTCTTGTTTTGTGTTTTCGCGCTCAATGCCCGAGAGGCCGCGGGATTGGCCGCCCACCACCACTTCGATGACCTTTTCAAGCGAAAGCTCACTCAATGGTGCTGTCAGAACATGCCTTCCGTCGCGGAAGATGGTGGCCCGGTCAGCGATGCGCATGATCTCATCCATGCGGTGCGAGACATAGATGATGCCAACGCCTTCAGACTTGAGCTTGCGCAGGAAGGTAAAGAGCCGTTCCACATCATGGGCGGAAAGCGCGGTTGAGGGCTCATCAAGGATGAGAACCCGCGCCTTCCTGGAAATGGCCTTGACGATTTCAGTGAGCTGGCGCTGTCCTGCTCCAAGATCGCCAGCCAGCGCTTCAGGATCGACATCAACATCGAGCGCCTTGAACAGGGTGCGGGATTTCTCGACGGCCTGGCGATCATCAAGCAGGCCCAGCTCGGTCTTGATTTCCTGGTTCAGAAAGATGTTTTGCGCCACGGTGAGCGTGGGTACCAGGCTCATCTCCTGGAAGATCATGGCGATACCGGCGCGTGTCGATTCATCGGGCGTGTGTTCAGAGAGGAGGTGCCCGAAGACTTCGACCCGGCCCGCATCCGGCTTGTGCACGCCACGCAGGATCTTGAGAACTGTGGACTTGCCGGCGCCATTGCCGCCCAGCAGCGCGTGAATCTCTCCGGCCTTGACCTCGAGATTGACATCATTCAGGGCGCGCACGCCGCCGAAGGACTTCGATACGCCCGTCAGGCGCACCGCAGGAACGCTATCGGCGGCGGCGGTGTTCATCAGTTCCCCACTTTCACCCATTTTTCAGTCTGCCCTGACTCGAGAATCGCATCAGCGATCACCGAG
>JAGWTZ010000048.1 GCA_028868695.1 Alphaproteobacteria bacterium
CTGGCCGAGGAGTTGACGGCGATGGAAGACCAGTGGCTGGAACTTGAAGGGGCGGCATGACCTTCTCCCTTCTCTCCATCCTGGCGCTCGTCACCTTCATCTGCGCCTATGGGCTGGTGATGCTGGAGGAAGTGATTGAGCTGAAGAAATCCAAGCCCGTGGTTTTGGCTTCTGGCATCATCTGGCTTTTGGTGGGCATTCTTGCCGCGCAGAATGGCGCCAGCGCCGAGGCGGCCAAGGCAGCGCGCGAGTCCATCATGAATTACGGCGAGTTGCTGCTGTTTCTGCTTGTCTCCATCACCTATGTGAATGTTCTGGAAGAGCGGCGCGTGTTTGAAGCCTTGCGCGCGCGGCTGGTTGGCGCAGGCTTCTCGTTCCGGCGGCTTTATTGGATTTTGGGGCTGTGCACATTCGCGCTTTCCGTGGTGCTGGCCAACATGACGACAGCGCTGGCGATGGGTGCCGTGGCGTTGGGCCTCGGGCGCGGCAATGCGAAGTTTTTGACGCTGGCGTGCATCAATATTGTCGTGGCCTCCAATGCGGGCGGGGCCTTCTGCCCGTTTGGCGACGTGACCAGCCTGATGATCTGGCAGGCCGGCCGCCTTGGCTTCCTTGCCTTCTTCAAGCTGTTCATTCCCGCTCTGCTCTCGTGGCTGGTTCCGGCCGCCTTGATGGCGCTGGCGCTGCCCAGTGGCGGCCCGGCCGTCCATGCCGCGCGCGCAAGCCTCAAGCCGGGCGCAATGGCGGTGGTGGTGCTGTTTGCCGCCACCATATTCATCAGTGTGCTGATGAACACGCTCCTTGGCCTGCCGCCGGTGGCGGGCATGGTGCTGGGGCTTGGGCTGCTGCAGGCGCTCGCCTGGTTCACCCAGCGGCGGAAAGACGATCTGGTTCTGGATTCCTTCCGCGAGATGCAGCGCATCGAGTGGGATACGCTCCTGTTCTTTTTCGGCATCATGTTTTCAATCAGCGGGCTTGCACATCTCGGCTGGCTGGCACTGGCCAACACTGCGCTCTATGCGGGCTTGCCGCCCACTGTGGCCAATATTCTGGTCGGCCCGCTTTCGGCCGTGCTTGACAATGTGCCGCTGGTTTATGCCGTGCTGCAGATGAACCCGCAAATGGGCGAAAGCCAGTGGCTGCTCCTGGCGCTCACCGCAGGCGTGGGCGGCTCGATGCTGTCGATCGGCTCCTCCGCCGGCATCGCGCTGATGGGGCTGGCCGGCAAGGATTACACCTTTGGCAAACACCTCCGTTGGCTGCCCGCCATTGCGTTAGGCTTCGCCGCGGCAGTTGGCGCGCAGTTGGCGCTCAACTAGGCTTCCCCGCCTCCCAGCCCAGGATCGCCTTCTTGCGGGTCAGGCCCCAGTGATAGCCGGTGAGCGCGCCGGAGGAGCCGAGCACGCGGTGGCAGGGCACCACGAAGCTGATCGGGTTCTTGCCCACGGCAGCACCAACCGCGCGGGCCGCCTTGGGCTTGCCCAGGCTCTTGGCAATGTCGCCATAGCTCACCGCGCGGCCGCGGGGGATTTTCAGCAGGGTTTCCCAGACGCGAATTTCAAAGTCGCTGCCGATCATGGTGATGCGCAAGGGCTGGCCATCCTTGATGTTGCCGAAAACACGCGCGGCGAAAGGCGCGGTGCGGGCACTATCCTCCGCGAAGCGGGCATTGGGCCAGCGGTGCATCATGTCCTGCAGCGCCGCCTGCTCGCCGCCTTCATCGGCGAAGGACAGGCCGCAAAGCCCATGCTCTGTCACCATGGCCAGCGCAATGCCGAAGGGCGAGGGATGAAAGCCATAGGCAATCGCCAGCCCCTCGCCCCTGGCCTTGTAGGCGCCGGGAGACATGGCCTCATGTGCGATGAACAAATCATGCAAGCGGCCGGGGCCGGAGAGGCCGGAGTCCAGCGCTGCATCGAGGATGGTGGCGCGGTCCTGCAGCATGGCGCGGGCGTGGTCCAGGGTCAGGGCCTGCAGGAAGGCCTTGGGCGTGAGGCCCGCCCAGCGGGTGAAAAGCTTCTGCAGCTGATCTTCGCTCAGGCCCACCGGGCGGGCGAGTTCGGCCAGCGAGGGCTGGGTACGCCAGTCACTGGTGAGATGCTCCAACACGGCGCGCACCTTGGCATAATCATCAAGTTCGGATGTGTGTTCCATGAGGCTGAGACTAGGCGGGCTTCATGGGCGATTCCACCCGGTTTCCGCCGCCGCTCATATCTTGGGGCGGATGATGGCGGCTTTCAGCGTTTCGGCCAAGGCCTGCCGCTCATCGGCGCCAAGGAAGCTGGCGATCTCGGTACGCCTGCCATGTGAAACGAGGAACAGGCGGCCCACCAGTTCACGCGGCTCATCCACCTCCAACTCCACGCGCAGCCAGCGGCGGTTGAACTGCATTTCCCGCCTGCTGTTGCGCCGCTCCCGCAGCAGCCTCACCGCATCGCCTTCAATGATGATCTGTTCGCGGCGTTCGGCGGCGCGGTTGTTGAGCCAGAACCCGGCGAAAGCCAGCAACACATCCAGCCCCAGAAAGCCGAATACCGGCCAGGCATGATAGGCCCAGCACAAGGCGGCAATCAGCAGATTGACCGCGACGATGGCGCCCAGCACAAGCTTCAGGCCAAAGCTGCCCAGCGAGCGGTGCGGCCGCAGGGTGATTTGCGTGATGTTGGGCTTTGCTTCAGCCATGGGGAGAGACTAGTTTGCCTTGCCATGGCTGCCAAGATGAAACCTGCACAGATTGAAGAGATGTTCCGCCGCTTCGCCGCGGCAAACCCGGAGCCGAAGGGGGAGCTGCATTCGGTCAATGATTTCACCTTTCTGGTGGCGGTGGTGCTTTCGGCGCAAGCCACGGATGCTGGCGTGAACAAGGCCACCAAGCCGCTGTTCGCCACCGTGGACACGCCTGAAAAGATGGTGGCGCTGGGTGAGGAAGGCCTGCGCGAGGCGATCAAGACCATTGGCCTCTACAAGGCCAAGGCCAAGAATGTGATTGCCCTTTCGCAGGCACTGATCGAGCGGCACCACAGCACGGTGCCATCCACGCGCGAGGCGCTGGAGGCCTTGCCCGGTGTCGGGCGCAAGACGGCGAATGTGGTTTTGAACATCGTGTTTGGCGAGCCGACCATTGCAGTCGACACGCACCTGTTCCGCCTTGGCAACCGCATGGGCCTTGCACCGGGCAAGACGCCGCTGGAGGTGGAGAGCAAGCTGCTGAAACTGGTGCCGCCTGCCTATCTGCGCCACGCCCATCATTGGCTGATCCTGCATGGGCGATACATTTGCAAGGCGCGCAAGCCCGAATGCTGGCGCTGCATCGTGGCCGAGTGCTGCAATTTCAAGCCGAAGACACCGGAGCCGTGAGAGCAAGAAGGCTCATGTTTTTCCCGAACCGTCATTCCCGCAGAAGCGGGAATCCCCGTTTTCGAATTTCCAGACGCCGCCCAAAAACAGGGATTCCCGTTTTCGCGGGAATGACGATTTGAAAAACGGCATTCACCTGCCCTGCTTGTAGTAGTGCAGGAAATAGCTCGTGGCGAAAACCGGTGTGACGAAATTGATGAAGGGCACAAGCGCCAGCGCGCCGGGAATGAGGCCCGCAAGGAAAACCTGCAGCGCATGTTCACGGCGCAAATTCGCTGCCTCGGCCACCGGCATGTAGCGGGCGGCGGCAAGGGTGAAATATTCACGGCTGATCAGATAGGCATTGGCCAGCAGCATGAGAACCGCGCCAAAGCCCGCGAACAGCACCAGCGGCAGCACCACAAGGTTCACGCCCAGGGCAAGGCCTGCGAATTTCACAGCTGAAACCATGCCGGCCACGATGGCCAGCGGCTGGCCGGGCCTGTCTTGGGGATAATGCATCGCCTCAAGGCGGGCTGATATCGCATCCTGAAACAGGCCGGCGAACAGCGCCGTCACCGGCGCCATGAGGAAGAAGAAGGCGGCAAACAGGCCAAGACCGGTTGTCACCTGCAGCAGGGTTGTCAGCCAAGGCCAGGGAAACACCGCGAGGCTGGAAAGCAGCACCTCAACGCCCAGCCAGAGGGCGGCAAACAGCGCCACGGAAAGGCCGATGGATTTCCACAGCACGGGGCGCAGCTGCGGCGAGCTGATGTCATTCACGGCTTTGAAGAGGGCTGAAATCATGGGCTGTGAGATAGGAAGCCGCGCTTGTTTCCGCAAGTGGCTTGGGCTAGTTCAACGGCCATGAGCACACATGAATTCGACGTTCTCACCATTGGCAACGCCATTGTTGACGTGATCGCCAAGGTGGATGACGCCTTCGTCTCGCGCGAGAAGCTGGTCAAAGGTTCGATGAACCTGATTGATGAGGCGCGCGCCGAGCAGCTTTATGCCGTGATGGGCCCGGCCACGGAAATCTCCGGCGGGTCGGCCGGCAACACGGCGGCCGGCGTTGCCAGCTTTGGCGGGCGTGCCGCCTATTTCGGCAAGGTGAAGGAAGACCAGCTTGGCGCCATCTATTCGCATGACATGAAGTCGATCGGCGTTCACTTCACCACGCCCAAGGCCAAGGACGGCCCGGCCACGGCCCGCTCGTTCATTCTCGTCACGCCGGATGGTGAGCGCACGATGAACACCTATCTCGGGGCCTGCGTGAACCTGACCACGGCGGATGTGGACAAGGCCGTGGTGGAGGCCACCAAGGTGACCTACATGGAAGGCTATCTCTATGACAAGCCGGAGGCCAAGGCCGCCTTCCGCGAGGCTGCCCGGATTGCCCGCGCCGCCGGCCGGCTCACTTCGATCACGCTTTCCGATTCCTTCTGCGTGGAGCGCCACCGCGATGACTGGCATGACCTGATCAAGAGCTCAATCGACATCGTTTTCGCCAATGAGAGCGAGATCAAGTCGCTCTACAAGACACAGAATTTCGACGGCGCGGCCGAGGCGATCAGCCGTGATTGCCCGCTGGCGGTGCTCACCCGCTCGCACAAGGGCTGCGTGGTGGTGCGCGGCGATGAGCGGGTGATCGTTCCCGCGCATCCTGTCGAACATGTGGCGGATGTGACCGGGGCTGGCGACCTTTTCGCCTCAGGCTTCCTGTTCGGCCACACCCATGGCAAGCCGCTGCGCCAATGCGCGGCGCTGGGCTCTCTCGCCGCCGCCGAAGTGATCTCCCACACCGGCGCAAGGCCGGAAGTGAACCTGTTGCAACTGGCCCGCGACAACGGGCTGATTTGAGAATTTGAGGATATTGACGATGCGCCCATCCGGCCGCCTGCCCAACCAGCTGCGTGAAGTTTCCTTCACCCGCGCCTACACCAAACATGCCGAGGGTTCATGCCTCGTCAAATTCGGCGACACGCAGGTGCTGTGCACCGCCTCGCTGGAAGAGCGGGTTCCGCCCTGGCTGAAGGGCGGCGGCAAGGGCTGGGTTACGGCGGAATATGGCATGCTGCCGCGCGCCACGGGCGAGCGCGTGAAGCGCGAGGCGGCGGCAGGCAAACAATCCGGCCGCACCCAGGAGATCCAGCGCCTCATCGGGCGATCCCTGCGCGCGGTGGTGGATTTGAAAGCGCTGGGCGAAAAGCAGATCACGCTGGATTGCGATGTGATCCAGGCCGATGGCGGCACGCGCACGGCAGCCATCACCGGCAGCTTCATCGCGCTGTCGGATTGCATCAGCTGGATGATGAAGCGCGAAATGCTGAAGGCCTCGCCGATCAGGGACCATGTGGCGGCTGTTTCCTGCGGCATCCATGACGGCGTTGCGGTGCTGGATCTTGACTATGCCGAGGATTCCACCGCCGGAACCGACGCCAATTTCGTGATGACGGGCACGGGCGGCATCATCGAGATTCAAGGCACGGCCGAGGGCGAGCCGTTCTCGGAAGACAAGCTGCAGGAGCTTCTGGGCCTGGCCAAGCTGGGCATCGGCCAGCTCGTCTCAGCGCAGAAAAAGGCGCTGGCGTGACACGTTCGCTCAAGAACCAGACGATCCTGATCGCCACCCACAACAAGGGCAAGCTGGCAGAATTCGCGCAGCTTCTGGCGCCTTATGGCGTTACGGCGAAATCGGCGGGGGAGCTGGGGCTTGCGGAGCCTGCGGAAACCGAAACCACCTTCCGCGGCAATGCCCGCATCAAGGCGGAAGCGGCGTGCAAGGCCTCGGGCTTGGTGACCATTTCTGATGACTCCGGCCTTTGCGTTGATGCCCTTGGCGGGGCGCCCGGCGTTTACACCGCCGATTGGGCCGGCCCGTCGCGGGATTGGGCACTGGCCATGCGGCTGGTCGAAGAAAAGCTGCAGGCCGCCAAGGCGACGGCGCAGGCGCAGCGCAGCGCGCAGTTCATGTGCACGCTCTGTGTGATGTGGCCGGATGGCGAGACGCGCTTTTATGAAGGCGTGGCGCCTGGGCACCTCACCTGGCCGCCGCGAGGGCCCTTCGGCCATGGCTATGACCCGATGTTCGTGCCTGATGCGCAAGGCGCCCCCGGCGGCAAGACCTTCGCCGAGCTGACGCCCGAGGCGAAGAACGCCATCTCCCACCGCGGCCGCGCGCTGGAGAAGCTGCTTGCAGACCTCTTCTGACAGCCGCACCAGCCCTGCCCCGCAGGCCCGCAACGCGAATGACTTTGGCGTTTACATCCACTGGCCGTTTTGCAAGGCCAAATGCCCCTATTGTGATTTCAACAGCCATGTGCGCCACGAGGCGGTGGATCACATGCGCTTTGCCCGGGCGCTGGTGCGCGAGCTTGAATTCATGCAGGCGCTGGTGCCGGAGAAAACCGTCACCAGCATTTTCTTTGGCGGCGGCACGCCCTCGCTGATGCCGCCGGAAGCGGTGGCGCATGTGCTCGACAGTGTGGCGCGGCTGTGGCTGGTGGCGGGGGATGCCGAGATCACGCTGGAGGCCAACCCAACCAGTGTTGAGGCCGCGAACTTCCGGGGATACCGCGCGGCGGGCGTCAACCGCGTGTCGGTTGGCGTGCAATCCCTGAACGAAGCTGATCTGGCCGCGCTTGGCCGCCAGCACACGCCGGAAGAAGCGCTGGCCGCCTTCCGGCTGGCGGCGCGGATTTTCCCGCGCGTGTCGTTTGACATGATCTATGCGCGGCCGGGCCAAGGCGTTGCCGCCTGGCGCGAGGAACTGAAGCGCGCCCTTGGCGAGCAGCAGGGCCACATGTCGCTCTATCAGCTCACCATTGAGCCGGAGACAAGCTATTTCGACCTGTTCCAGGCGGGAAAGCTGGTGCTGCCGGATGAGGATGCCGCAGTGGCGCTCTACGAGGCCACGCAGGAATTGACGGCGGCGGCGGGCCTTGGCGCCTATGAGGTTTCCAACCACGCGGCGGCGGGCCATGAGAGCCGCCACAACCTCACCTATTGGCGCTATTTCGATTATGCGGGCGCTGGCCCCGGCGCGCATGGCCGCCTTGGGGGCCGCGCGCTGGCAACGGAAAAACACCCGGAAGGCTGGCTGAAGCTGGTGGAAGCGCGCGGCCACGGCCTCATCGAACAGCAGCAGTTGACAGGCCCGGAGCAAGCGCCCGAATATCTGCTGATGGGCTTGCGCATTTCCGAAGGCATTGATCTGGCGCGCCATGCCAGGCTGGCGGGCCGCGCCATTGATGAAGGCCGGATTGCCGCACTGGCGGCGCTTGACCTTGTGGTGCGCGAAGGGGGCAGGCTGCGGGCCACGCCGCGCGGGCGGCAGGTGCTCAACGCCGTGATCCGTGAACTCAATGGCTGAGCGCGCCTTCTTCATTGGAGCCGCGCGGCACGAAGCCCCGGCCCTCACACCCGGCCTGCACATCACCGCAACGCCGATCGGCAACCTGGGCGATGTCACCCTGCGGGCGCTGGCCACACTGGCGGCGGCGGATGTGGTGCTCTGCGAGGATACACGCGTCACCGCCCGGCTGCTGGAGCGTTATGGCATCAAGGTGCCGATGAAGCCCTACCATGAGCATAATGCCGAGGCTGTCCGGCCTGCGATCATTGCAGCGCTCAAGGCCGGGGTGGCCTATGCGCTGGTGTCGGATGCGGGCGTGCCGCTGGTTTCCGACCCCGGCTTCCGGCTGGTGCGGGCCTGCGTGGAGGAAGGTGTTCCGCTCACCGCCTTGCCCGGTGCCTCCGCCACGCTGACAGCGCTTGCCCTTTCCGGCCTGCCGACCGACCGTTTCTGCTTCCTTGGCTTCCTGCCGCAAAAGGAAAAGGCGCGGCATGACCTGCTGATGCAGTTCAAGGCGGTGCCCGCCACGCTCATCGCATTTGAAAGCCCGCACCGCATTGTGGACGCGCTGGCCGATGTGGGCATGGCACTGGGCGACAGGCGGGTGGCGGTGGCGCGCGAGCTCACCAAGCTGCATGAGGAAATCCTGCGCGGCTCGGCCGAAGAGGTGCGCCACATTCTTGCTGGGCGCGAAAGCGTGAAGGGCGAAATCTGCCTGGTGATCGCCCCGCCCGATGAAGGGCAGGAACAGGCCAGCGCGGAAGACGTGGAAGCGGCGATCACCACGGCGCTGCAGGAACACCCGGCCAGCAAGGCCGCCTCGCTGGTCTCCAAGGCCTTCGGCCTGCCCAAGGAAGAGATTTACGCGCGCATCCTGAGGCGCAAAGACAATGGCGCGTGACCGCAAGGCCGCCGAGAGCAAGGGCCGGGTGGCGGAGATGGTGGCCATCGCCCTGCTCACCGCCAAGGGCTATGCGCTGATCCGGCGGCGCTACAAATCCCCCGCCGGGGAGGTGGACCTGATCATGCGCCGCGGCGAGGTGACGGCCTTCATCGAGGTGAAGGCGCGCAAGACCCATGATGAAGCTGTCATATCCGTCACCGATTATCAGGCGCGGCGCATTGCCAATGCCGCCGCCCACTGGATGGCGCAGGACAGCGTTGCCAACAGCGGCACTTGCCGATTCGACATCGTAGCGGTTAACTCCGCCCTGCTTCCCCAGCACATCGAAAACGCCTTTGACGGAGCCTATTGAGAATGAGCCTGAATGTTGCCGTGCAATGCGATCCGATCGAGCAATTCCACATCGAGGGGGATTCAACCTTCGCCCTGATGCTGGAGGCGCAGAAGCGCGGGCACGGCCTGTTCTATTACCAGACCAAGACGCTGGCCTATGACCAGGGCAAGGTGACGGCCTTCGGCCACCAGGTAAAAGTGCGCGACCAGAAGGGCGATCATTTCACGCTGGGCGATGCGGCGCGCATTGATCTTTCCACCCAGCATGTCCTGCACATGCGCCAGGACCCGCCCTTTGACATGGGCTACATCACCGCCACGCATCTGCTCGACATCATCCACCCGAAAACGCTGGTGGTGAATGACCCGACTGAAGTGCGCAACGCGCCGGAGAAACTGTTCATCCTGCGCTACAGGGAGTTCATGCCGGACACGCTGATCACGCGGGACCTGGGCGAGATCGACAAGTTCCGCCATGCGCATGGCGACATCATCGTGAAGCCGCTTTACGGCAATGGCGGCATCGGCGTGTTCCGCACCGCCAAGGGCGACCAGAACTTTTCCTCGCTGATGGAGATGCTGGCCACGGCCTTCAAGGAGCCGCTGATCGCGCAGAAATATGTGCCCGCCGTGCGCAATGGCGACAAGCGCATCATCCTGGTGGATGGCCAGTTTGCGGGCGCCATCAACCGCGTGCCGGCCGAGCATGACAACCGCTCCAACATGCATGTGGGCGGGCGGGCCGAGCCCACCACGCTGACCAGGCGTGAACATGAAATCTGCGAGGCGATCGGACCGGAATTGAAAAAGCGGGGGCTGATCTTCACCGGCATTGACGTGATCGGCGATGTGATGACGGAAATCAACGTCACCTCCCCCACCGGCATCCGCCAGGTGAAACGCTTTGGCGGGGCCGACATTGCCGCCCTGATCTGGGACGCCATCGAGGCGCGGTTGTGAGCAGGCTCGACATCGTCGCCTTCGATGCCGACGATACGCTGTGGCACAATCTCATCCATTTTGAAGCGGCGGAAAAGGCCTTCGGGCAGATGTTTTCCGGCTTCGTGCCCGCCGAAGAAGCGACCAAGGCGATCATGGAAACCGAGAAGCGCAACATCGCGCTTTATGGCTTTGGCGTGAAAAGCTTCACGCTGTCGATGATTGAAACGGCGATCACCCTGACGGATGGCAAGGTGGAAGCGCCAGTGATCGGCCGGCTGATCGCCATGGGCCGCGACATGCTGGACCATGAGATCGAGCTGCTGCCGCATGTGGAGGACACGCTGAAAGCCCTGCACAAGGATTTCAAGCTGCTGCTGATTACCAAGGGCGACCTTTTGCATCAGGAGCGAAAGGTTCTCGCTTCCGGCCTCGCGCATTATTTCGAGGGCGTGGAAGTTGTCTCCGACAAGAAGCCCGCCACCTATGAAAAGATCTGCGCGCGCTATGGCGGGCATGCGGCCAGCACGCTGATGGCCGGCAATTCACTGAAATCCGATGTGATGCCGATGATCCATGCGGGTGGCTTTGGCGTCTATGTGCCCTTCAGCATCGCCTGGGATTTTGAACATGAGCATGTGCCCGAAGGCACGCCGCGCTATTTCGAAGTGGAAGATTTGCGCGGCGTTGTTGATGTGGCGCGGCGCCTGAGCACCACGGCCTGAGCGGCGATCACGCGCGTGCCGTCAAAGGTGACAGAGGGCGAGCCATAAAGCTCATAGCCTTCATCCAGCGCGGCCGAGACACGTTCGCAAAAGCTGCGGTCATCCGGCCCGGTGAGCAGGCGGTATTTGAGCTTCGGCTTCACGCCAGATTTTGCCATTTGCCGTTTTCATCCATCTTGTAGAAGCGGATTTCATGCCCTTCCGCCTTTCGCTTTTTCCATTCATTCCGGGCACTTGCAAGCGCCTCTTCGGAATTTGAATCAAACAGGATGATGGCCCGCTCCAACCCTTCGAGGCTTTGCGGCAAAGCGCCTTCTACAAAGAAGCGGTAGCTGGCGGAATTGGGGTTGGCGGCATCGGCGCAGAGCCAGATGGGCTGGCCCTCGCCCGCGTCTTCGCCATGGCCATGGGGCAGGAAGGCCACATCCTCATGCCCCCACAGCAAGGCCGAGAGCGGGGCGACATTGTCCTGCGCCACGGTTTCAATGCCAACGCGCAAGCCCCGCGCCAGGCTGCGCTTCAGCAGGTCTGGCAGGATGGCGGAGAGCGGTGTCGCCTCCAGCTGATAGAACAGGATTTCAGCCATCACTTCTCGTAGTGGTCGGCCACCAGCTTGTTGAGCAGGCGCACGCCCCAGCCGGAGGCCCAGCTCTGGTTGATGGCGGATTTGACCGAGTCCATCGCCGTTCCGGCCACGTCGAGGTGCGCCCATGGCACCTTGTTGACGAAGCGCTGCAGGAATTGCGCGGCGGTGATGGAGCCCGCAAAGCGGCCGCCGATGTTTTTCATGTCGGCAATGTCGCTGTCGATCATCTTGTCATATTCGGGCGTGAGCGGCATGCGCCACACCTTCTCGCCCGTGGCAAGGCCGGCCTCGGCCAGGCGGGTGGAAAGCTCGTCATTGTTGGAGAACAGCCCGGCATGTTCCTTGCCCAGCGCCACGAGGATGGCGCCCGTCAGCGTGGCGAGGTTCACCATGAACTTGGGCTTGAAACGGTCCTGCACATACCACAGCACATCGGCGAGGATCAGCCGGCCTTCGGCATCGGTGTTGAGCACGGCAATGGTCTGGCCCGACATGGATTTCACCACATCGCCGGGGCGCTGGGCCTTGCCGTCCACGGCGTTTTCCACAAGCCCGATGGCGCCAATCACGTTGCATCTTGCCTTGCGCCTGGCCAGCGCCAGCATCAGGCCGGTGACACAGGCCGCGCCACCCATGTCGCCCTTCATGTCTTCCATGCCAGCGGCGGGCTTGATGGAAACGCCGCCGGTGTCAAAGGTCACGCCCTTGCCCACAAAGGCCACGGGGGCCTCGCCCTTCTTGCCGCCTTCCCAGCGCAGCACCACAAGGCGCGGCTCAAAGGCCGAGCCTTGGGCCACGCCCAACAGCGCGCCCATGCCCAGCTTTTTCATCTCGGCCGGGGTGAGCACCTCCACCTTCAGCCCGGCCTTGGCCAAAGCCTTGGCGCGGCGGGCAAATTCTTCCGGGAACAGGATGTTGGCGGGTTCATTCACCAAATCGCGGGCCATGTGCACGCCTTCGGCCACGGCATCGAGCGCGGCAAAGGCGGCCTTGGCCTTGGTGGCCTCAGGGGTCACCACCTCCAGCGCCTGCAACAGGGGCGCTGATTCCGGCTTTTTCGATTTGTATTTCGTGAACTGGTAGTTGCGCAGCCGCGCGCCGGAGGCGATGGCGGCAGCTTCAGCACCGCCCGCCGCCATTTCAACCACGGCTTCTGAGGCCTTGGCGGCGGCCAAAAGGCCGGCGATTTGGCCGCCTGTCAGCTCCCATTCCCGCGGGGTGAGCTTGCCGGCTTCGCCCGCGCCCACCAGAATCACCCGGTCGCAGGCCTTGGTGGGGGCCAGCACATCCAGCGTCTGGTCGCGTTTTCCGGTGAATTTCTGGGCCTTCATGGCCTGGCTGATGCGCCCGCCGGAGGCCTTGTCGAGGGCGGCGGCGGCGTGCGGCAGGGCCTCACCCAGCGTCAGAACACACACAAGCAATTTCGGGGCCGCGGGGGCCTTGGGCAAAAAGCTGATTTTCATCGAATCCATTCCGTTTTTTGCCAACCTATAGGGCTGTTAAGGTGGCTTCAACCATCTGGGCAGTGTTGCCAGTTAACACTTTGCTAAAAACGTGAATTTGGCTAAAGCTATGAAACGATTTGTGAGGTGGGAAGGGTGGAGGGCCAAGCGTTTAGCCAAAAGCGCGGCTTGGGGGGTGGAAGCTTACGCTTCCGCCGCAGCCTTTTTGCCGCCGTTTCGGCCCTCAGCCTGGTTCTGCTGGCCTCCTCCGCGCAGGCCGTCGTCAACAAGCCTTTCACGCCGCCCGTTTCCACCGCGCCTGCCGCCGGCACCAAGGTGGATGTGGATGCCGATGTCATCACCTATGACCCGCGCACAAAGATCGGCACGGCGCGCGGCACGGTGAAACTGGTCTACGGCCCCTACACTCTCACCGCCAGCCATGTGACGATCAATGAAGCCACGGGCGAGTTCACCGCCGATGGCTCGATCATGGTGCGCGAGCCCAATGGCAACGTGCTGCTGGCGGACTCGGCCGACCTGCGCAACCATTTCCGCGATGGGCTGATGAGCCACATCAAGGCGCTGCTCAACAATGATGTGACCATCACCGCCGACATCCTGAAGCGCGTGGATGGCACGACCTACATCTACGAAAAGGCCACCTACACCGCCTGCAAGGATTGCAAGACGCGCAGCGGCCACCCGGTGTGGGAGATCGACAGCGACGAGACCACCCACGATACCAAGACCCACGACCTCTACCACGTGAACCCGCGCCTCAAGATCAATGGCGCCACGGTTGCCACCCTGCCCTACATGTCGATGCCGGACCCGTCGGTCACCCGCCGCTCCGGCTTCCTGATGCCGGATTTCAAGACTGGCGGGGACTATGGCCTTGGGCTGGTGACGCCGTATTTCTGGGCGATCACGCCTTCCACCGATCTCACCTTCCGCCCGATGTGGACGACCTATCAGGGCCCTGTTGCCGATGTGGAATGGCGGCAGGCGTTCGAGAATGGCGGCTATTCGCTGCGCGGCATGGGCGTGCACCAGTTCCATGACCTGCCCGCCCCTGAAAATGGCGCGTGGCGCGGCGCTGTCGAAACCAATGGCCGCTTCAGCAATGGCGAAGATTGGACCTATGGCTGGGACGGCACCTTCGCCACCGACCGCACCTTCCTGAACAGCTATTATGGCGATGGCCGCAACATCGCCACCAATGACGCGTTCGCCACCGGGGTCTGGGACCAAACCTACATCTCCGCCCAGATGCTGAATTTCGGCTCGCTCTCCACAGGTGTGAATGCCGACACGTTGCCCTATGCCATGCCTTTCATCACCGGCGAGGTGATCAACCGCGACATGGCGCTGGGCGGGCAGCTTGATTTCTCGTGGAACGCCTATTCGCTGCACCGCGCCACATCGGTGACGCCCTTCACCACCGTGAACCAGGGCACTGACCAGACGCGCGCCACCACGCAAATGAACTGGCACCGGCAGTTCTACAGCGACGCCGGCACCGTGGTCACGCCTTTCGCCAACATGCGCGGCGACATCCTGATCACCGACAATGTGCCTGATCCAACGGCGCCGGGCGGCTTCACCTCCACCACCGCCTCGCGCGTGCTGCCGGAAGCGGGGCTTGATGCGCGCTATCCCTTCGTGGCCAATCTTCCGTTTGGGCAGAGCATCGTCTCGCCCGTGTTCCAGATCGTGGCCTCGGCCAATGAAGGCGACACCAGCGCCTTTGGCAATGAAGACTCGATCACCCTGAATTATGACCACACCAGCCTGTTCCTGGCAGACCGCTTCACCGGGCTGGACCGCTATGAAGGCGGCACGCATGCGGATGTGGGCGTCACCTATTCGCTGATCGGCAACAATGGCGGCTTCATCCGCGCCAGCGCCGGGCAATCCTTCCACCTGGCGGGGCAGAACAGCTTCGTCAACGGCTCGGGCCTTGCCGACAATGAGTCCGACCTGGTGGGCGCCATCGTCTTCCAGCCGTGGAATGAGCTGAGCCTTTCCTATGAAACGCGGGTGAAGGATGATTTCTCCGCCATCAACCGCCAGGAAGCCGTGGCCAGCCTTAGTTTTGACAGGTTCGCGGCCAATCTGAGCTATCTCGATTTCGCCGCCGAGCCTGCCTATGGCCTGACCACGCGCCAGCACTGGGTTTCGGCGGACACGAAGATCGGCTTGTCAGGTGGATGGAGCATGTTCGGCGGATTGACCTATGATTTCACGGCCAGCGTGCTGACGCAGAAGACCTTTGGCTTCGAGTATGATTGCCAGTGCATGAACTTCAAGCTGGCCTATACCGGCACCGAGGATTCGATCAGCCATGCGGTGGAAAACAAGGTGATGATGTCGGTTGAATTCGCCACGCTGGGCAAGACCGGGTTTGCGGCGAATTTCTGAGATGAAGCACATTTTCGCAGCCCTTCTGGCCCTGTTCATGCTCGCCCTCGCGGGCACGCCGGGCTTTGCGCAGGAGGCGGTGGTGATCACCGTCAATGACCACCCCATCACAGGCTTTGACGTTGATCAGCGCATCAAGCTCATGGAATTCATGGGCGAGAAAGACCCCGCCAAGCTGACGCGCAAGGCTGTCGCCAGCGCGCTCGTTGATGACTACATCAAGATTGACGAAGCCACGCTTGCCAAGATCAACCCCACCGAAAAGGAAATTGACGACCGGTTGAGGCAAATGGCCCAAGGCATGAAGACCGATGACGCGGGCCTCAAGTCCAAGCTGGCAAGTGCCGGGCTGACCATCACGGGCCTTCGCCAATATGCCAGCGCGCAGATGTCGCTTGGCCGCCTGCTGCAGGCGAAATACCACGAGAAGGTGGCGCTGCAGCCCGGCGATGTGGACAAGAAAATGGCCACCATCAAGTCCGAGATCGACGCCCAGGTGGCCAAGGTGAAGGCCGATCCGCGCCGCCAGCCGGTGAAGGTCGTGTCGCTGCAGGAAGTGAATTTCCCCGTCGATGGCGAAGACCCGCAGCTTCTGCAATCACGCGCCATTGAGGCTGGCCAGGCCGCCCAGAAGATCAAATCCTGCGACGCCATCCGCCCGGCCGTGGCCGGCATTTTCAACGTGCAGATCGGCAAGAAGATTGAGGCTGATGGCCGCAAGCTGCCGCCGAAGCTGGTTGAGCAAATGAACGCTCGCGGCCTCGGCCATGCCATTGGCCCGATGCGCTATCCCAAGGGCATTCAGCTTCTGGTTTATTGCGGCAACCGGACGATCACGCCGCCGCCGCTCAATGTGCAATATCCCACCCGCCAGCAAGTTGAGAACGCTGCCCTCAATGACAAATACGCCGCCGTGGAAGGCAAATACACGGCGCTGATGCGCAAGAACGCGATCATCGAATACAAAGACCCGAGCTATGCCCCATGAACAGGCCGCCCCTTGCGCTGACCTGCGGAGAGCCTTCGGGGATCGCTCCGGAAATCACCGCCCGCGCCTGGGCTGAGCTGGCGCGCCAGCCGGATCAGGCCTTCTTCCTGATTGGCGACATCAATGATTTCATGGCGCGCACGGCGGCCGTGGGGCTTGGCATTCCGGTGCGGGCCATCAGCACGCCGCATGAGGCGCTGCAGGTTTTTGCCCATGCCCTCCCGGTGTTGCACCGGCCCCTGCCCGTGCCATCGCGCGCCGCATGGATCGACACGCGCAATTCCAACTACGTGATCGCGGTTGTCACCGAGGCGGTGGAACTCTGCCTCGCGGGCGCGGCCAGCGGCATCGTCACCAACCCCATCCACAAGGATGCGCTTTACAGCGTGGGCTTCAAGTTCCAGGGGCACACGGATTTCCTGGCGGCGCTGGCGCAGGCGCGCGGCTTTGCAGCACAGGATGTGATGATGCTGGTGGCGGCGGATTTGCGCGCCGTGCCCATTACCGTGCACATCCCTCTGAAGGACGTGCCCAGCCAGCTCACCGGCGAGATGATCATGGCGCAGGCCAAGGTGGTTCATCACGGCTTGATCAATCATTTCGGCATCGCCGCGCCGCGCCTTGCCTTCACCGGCCTCAACCCGCATGCGGGCGAGAACGGCGCCATGGGCGATGAAGAAGAGCGGATAATTATTCCAGCGCTTCAGGCGCTGCGTGCCAAGGGCCTGCAGGTGGCCGGGCCCTTGCCGGCCGACACCGCCTTCCACGCCGAGGCGCGCGCCACCTACGACGCCATCTTGTGCATGTATCACGACCAGGCGCTGATCCCCGTCAAGACGCTGGATTTCCACGGCGGCGTCAATGTCACGCTGGGCCTGCCCTTCATCCGCACCTCGCCGGACCATGGCACCGCGCTCAACATTGCGGGCAAGGGCCTGGCACGGCCGGACAGCATGATTGCGGCGCTGCGGCTGGCGGCGCAAATGGCGGCGCGCGGATGAGCGATGACGGCCTGCCCCCCTTGCGCGAGGTGATCGAGGCGCATGGGCTTTCGGCCAACAAGGCGCTGGGCCAGAACTTCCTGTTTGATCTCAACCTCACGCGGCGCATCGCCCGCGCGGCCGCACCGCTCACCGGCTGCACCATTGTTGAAATTGGCCCCGGCCCCGGCGGCCTCACCCGCGCCCTGCTGGCCGAAGGGGCCACGCGCGTGGTGGCGGTGGAGCGTGATGAACGCGCGCTTCCGGCACTGGCGGAGATCGCCGCGCATTACCCCGGCCGGCTGGAGGTGATCCATGGCGATGCGCTGCAGGTGGATCTTCCGGCGCGCATCTCCGGCCCGGCCAAGATTGTCGCCAACCTGCCCTATAAAGTGGGCACGCCGCTGCTCATCGGCTGGCTCGCGCAAGAGCCATGGCCGCCCTGGTATTCCTCCCTCACCCTGATGTTCCAGAAGGAAGTGGCGCTGCGCATTGCCGCCGCACCGGGCAGCGAGGCCTATGGCCGCCTCTCAGTCATCAGCCAATGGCGCTGCGAAGCCAAGCGGCTGTTTGACGTGAACCGCAGCGCCTTCACGCCGCCTCCCAAGATCACGTCCAGCATCGTGCAACTGATCCCCCGCACCAAGTGTGAGCCTGCCTGCAGCGTGGCGGCGCTGGAACGGGTGACAGCGGCGGGCTTTGGCCAGCGGCGCAAGATGCTGCGGCAAAGCCTGAAGGCGGTGTTCGCAAAGCCGGAAGCCGTGCTGGAAGAGCTGGGCCTTGATCCCACCGCCCGCGCCGAAGAACTGGCGGTTGCCGATTTCGCAAGGCTGGCGGTCAGGCTGGCAGACCAAGCGGCGGGTTGAATTTGCCTGTCAGCATTACGCCCCCTCCCTCTTGTGGGGAGGGAAATCAGAACAAAACCTTCCTCACAGCTTCGCGTTCAGCCCGCGCACGAAATCGGTGAGGCCGGTCTGGCGGCGGCGGCGCAGGCGCTCGGCTGTGAGGATGGCCAGCACGTCGGCATGGGCCGCATCAATATCGGCATTGACCACCACATAGTCATATTCCGCCCAATGGCTGATCTCATGCGAGGCTTCGGCCATGCGCTTGGCGATGACGGCGGAGGAATCCTGGTTGCGGCTGATCAGGCGGGTGCGCAGCGTGTCGGCATCCGGCGGCAGGATGAAGACGCGCACCAGATCATCCTTCATGGCTTGCGCCAATTGCTGCGTGCCCTGCCAGTCAATGTCGAACAGCACATCGCGCCCGGCGCCCAGTGCTGCCTCCACCGGCGCGCGCGGCGTGCCATAGAGATTGCCAAACACATTGGCCCATTCCAGCAATTCCTTGCGCTCCACCATGTGTTCGAAGCGGTCCTTGCTGACGAAGAAATAGTCCCTGCCATCGACCTCGCCGGGGCGCGGCTTTCTGGTGGTGACGGAGACGGACATGGTGATGTTGCGGTCCGCCTCCAACAGCCGGCGCGACAGCGTTGTCTTGCCGGCACCCGAGGGCGAGGACATCACAAACATCAGGCCGCGGCGGGCCACGGAAACGGGCGGGGATTTATTCAATGTTCTGCACCTGCTCACGCATCTGGTCGATCACCGTCTTGAGGTCAAGGCCGGTTGCCGTCAAGCCCGGGTCATTGGCCTTGGAGCAGAGCGTGTTGGCTTCGCGGTTGAACTCCTGCGCCAGGAAATCAAATTTGCGGCCCACCGGTTCCGCGGATTTGAGCAGGGTGCGCGCCGCCTTGACATGCATGGCCAGCCGGTCCAGCTCTTCGCGCACATCGGCTTTGGTGGCCAGCAACACGGCTTCCTGGTGCAGGCGGGCCTCATCAAAGGTTCCCGCCTCCATCAATTCGGCCACCTGCTGGCGAAGGCGGGCTTTCAGCGCCTCGGGCTTGCGGGCCGGGTTGTCGCTGGCGGCCTTGTGCAGGGCTTCAATCTGGTCAAGCTGCGCGCCCACCAGGCGGGCCAGTTCAGCGCCCTCCTGTTTGCGGCTGGTGATCAGCGCGGCGGCGGCCTCTTCCAGCGTGGCCAGCATGTCCGTTTCAATGGCGGCCTGCTCGGCCTCATCGCGCGGCTGGCTTTTCATTTCGATGACACCGCGCAGGCCGATCAGGTTTTCAGCGCTCGGCGGCGGGCCGCCAAGGCGCTGGCGCAAGGCATCCGCGAGGCCCAGATATTGCTCCAGCACCTCCATGTTGATGGCGATGCGCTCAGCCTGTTCGGCGCCCTGCACCGCAAGGTTCACCTGAAAGCTGCCGCGCTTGAAGGCGGAGGTAAGCAGCGCGCGGGCTTGCGCTTCCAGCGCCTCAAAGCCGGGCGGCAGGCGCAGGCGCAGGTCCAGCGCCTTGCCATTCACGCTTTTCAATTCCCAGCTCCAGGTCAAGGAGCTGCGGCTGCCGCTGGCGCGGGCAAAGCCTGTCATGGATGAGAGGGGCATCAGGGCACTTTTTTCTTGAGCAAGGGAATGGGCACTTTCTTGCCATTGATGATGACAGTTGTGCCGGGCTTTGGGTCTGCCGTGGTGGCGGCAGGTGCGGGGGCTGGCGCAGCGGCGGCCGGGGCTGCGGCGGCGGGCTTCTGGGCAGGTGTGGCAGCGGGCGTGGCATCGCCGTCACCATTCAGGGCGCGCCATTTCTTCACATTGGCGTTGTGCTCATCAAGCGTGGTGGCGAAGGCGTGGCCGCCAGAGCCATTGGCCACGAAATAGAGATAGGTGCTCTTGGCCGGGTTCAGCACGGCCTCAATGGCCGCCTTGCCGGGGTTGGCGATGGGGCCGGGCGGCAGGCCGTCAATCTGATAGGTGTTGTAGGGTGTCTGCTGGTCCAGCTCATCGCGGGTGATGGCATGGTCCAGCTTGCCCTTGCCGCCGACCAGGCCATAGATCACGGTGGGGTCTGATTGCAGGCGCATCTTGGCCACCAGACGGTTGAGGAACACCGAGGCCACCATTGGCCTCTCCTCGGCCACGCCGGTTTCCTTTTCCACGATCGAGGCCAGCGTGACGAGATCATTCTTGGTCTTGATGGGGCTGTCGGCAGACAGGCGCGGCCACTCCTGATCAAGCAGCTTGGTTTGCGCGGCGGCCATTTCAGCAAGCAGCTTGTCACGCGGATAGCCGCGGGTGACGATATAAGTGTCGGGCAGCAGCGCGCCTTCATCCGGCACCTTGGAAACGGCGCCGTCCATCTCCTCATGCTCCATCAGGCGGTTCACCACCATCTGCGATGTCCAGCCTTCGGGTATGGTGACCTTGTAGGTCAAGAAACGGCCGCTGATGACGATGGCCAGCACATCCTCCATCGAGGCGCTGGCGGGGAATTCATATTCGCCTGGCTTCAGGCGGGCATGGCGCAGCGCCTCATCCAGCGCGGCAGCGCCGGAGAACAGCCGGATATCGGAAATCACGCCCTGGTCCTTCAGGGCGGCGGCAATGGTTGCGCGGTCCGCCCCCTTGGGCAGGTTCACCACCTTGTTGGCGGTCAAGGGCCCCGGTGCCGTGAAATTCAGCCAGCCCCAGCCCAGCGCGCCCCCGGCCACCACCGAGAGGATCACCAGCCACAGCAGGGCGCGGCCCAGCAGGCGCAACAACACGGGGCGGCGGCGGCGCGGAATTTCCGGTTCGGAAACGCGGGTTATCGGCTCTTCATCGCTCACGCCTTGAGGGCCCTTCCTTGGTCAGCTGCGCCCACGCATCCTAATGCAATGCGGGGCGCTTGATCATGCGTCGAGGCGGCGCATGATCAGCGAGGCATTGGTACCACCAAAACCAAAAGAATTCGACAGAACTGTGTTGATGGTTTTCTTCTTGGCCACCTTGGGCACAAGGTCGATGGCGGTTTCCACCGACGGGTTGTCGAGGTTCAGCGTGGGCGGGCAGATGTTGTCGCGCATTGCCAGAACCGAGAAGATGGCTTCCACAGCACCTGCCGCGCCCAGCAAGTGGCCGACCGCCGACTTGGTCGAGGACATGGAAAGCCCCGGCGCATTGTTGCCGAGCAGGCGCTCCACCGCGCGCAGCTCAATCTCATCGCCCAGCGGGGTGGAGGTGCCATGGGCGTTCACATAGTCAATCTCGCCGGCGCCGATCTGGGCGCGGCGCAGGGCGGCCTGCATGCAGCGGTAGGCGCCATCGCCATCTTCCGACGGCGCGGTGACGTGATAGGCATCGCCGGACATGCCATAGCCGATCAGCTCGGCATAGATATGTGCGCCGCGGGCCTTGGCATGCTCGAGGGATTCGAGCACCACGATGCCGGCACCCTCGCCCATCACGAAGCCGTCACGGTCCTTGTCATAGGGGCGCGAGGCCTTCTTCGGCGTGTCATTAAAGTTGTGCGACAGGGCCTTGCAGGCGATGAAGCCGGCAATGCCCAAACGGCTGATGCAGCTTTCAGCACCGCCGGCGATCATCACGTCGGCATCATCCATCATGATGATGCGCGCGGCATCGCCAATGGCGTGCGAGCCGGTGGAACAGGCCGTCACCACCGCGCTGTTGGGGCCCTTGAGGCCAAAATTGATCGAGATGAGGCCCGAGGCCAGGTTGATCAGCGAGCCCGGGATGAAGAACGGGCTGATGCGGCGCGGCCCCTTTTCATTGAGCAGCATGGATGTGTCATAGATCGAAGGCAGGCCGCCGATGCCAGAACCCACCATCACGCCGGCGCGGTATTGCTCTTCCGGCGTTGATGGCTTGTAGCCTGCATCCGCCATGGCCTGCTTGGCGGCGATCAGCGCGAACTGGATGAAGTCGTCGAAGCGGCGCTGGTCCTTGGGGTCCACCCACTGGTCAACATTCAGCGTGCCGTTGCTGCCGTCGCCGCGCTTCACTTCAAAGGCGATCTTGGTGGAAAGGTCCGAGGTGTCAAACTTGGTGATGGGGCCAGCGCCCGATTCCCCGGCAATGATGTTTTTCCAGGTGGTTTCCACGTCCGCGCCCAGAGGTGAAACCATGCCCAGACCGGTGATGACGACACGCCGCATTTGAAACCCTTTTCTTTATGATTTGCCCGACATGAAAACGCGGGGTGACAGGTTGCCCTGACCCCGCGCCAAAATCAATCCCGGTTGGCCAGATTAGGCCTTCTGGGCCTTTTCGATGAACTTCACCGCATCGCCCACCGTCTGGATGGTTTCGGCGGCGTCATCGGGAATCTCGATGCCAAACTCTTCTTCGAAGGCCATGACCAATTCGACAGTGTCCAAGCTGTCAGCGCCCAGATCGTCAATGAAGCTCGCTTCCGGCTTCACCTTGTCGGCTTCAACGCCGAGGTGCTTAACTACAATGCTTTTCACGCGGTCAGCGATATCGCTCATGTTTCTGTCCTTGATTAATCCAAACTCTGCCTGCCGGACACGCCTTCGCGCACCCCTCTTGGCCTGCTGCGGCAGGTTACTAGCATAGATTTGTGACAGGTCAAAAGCAGGATTTTATCTTGGGAGTTGTGTCATCTGGCTGTTAACCAGCCGTGCCAGCCTTCAATGTTTGCCACCGGATGTCTTGTGGATGATCTGGTCAGTGTCCTCCAGCAGGCGCTGCATGCGCTTCCTGGCCTCGCCGGGGTCTCCGGCGATGATGGCGCGTACAATGTCCTCATGCATTTTGAGTGCCGCCGGAAAGCGCGGGTTGCGCGGCGTGGTATAGTCAAACAGCTGGAACAGCGCCGAGGCGATCACCGCTCCAAAAGGGGCTAGCAGTTCATTGCCGGCGGCGGCCAAAAGGGCTTCATGAAACTCAAGGTCGGCCATCACCAAGGGCTTGCCCAGCTTGGCCGTTCGCATGCCTTCCACGGCGGCGACCAGCCTTTCAATGTGGGCCTGGCTGCGCTTGCTGGCGGCCAATGCGGCAATGCCCGGTTCGATCAGGCGGCGCGCCTCCTGCGTGGTGGCCAGAAAGGCAATCCTGTCGCTGGCCGAGCGGTGCCACTCCAGCACTTCCCTGTCCAACAGGTTCCAGCGGGCGCGCGGCTCCACCCGGCTGCCGATCTTGGCGCGCGAGGTGATGAAGCCCTTGGCGGTGAGCAGCTTGATCGCCTCGCGCACCGCGGTGCGGGATGCCGAGTAGATCTGGCACCATTCGGCTTCATTGGGCAGGATGCTGCCGGGGCTGAACTCGCCCGCCAGAATGCGCTCACCGATGCTGCGGGCGATGCCGCTGTGCAGCTTGGTCTTGCCCTTGTGCGGTGCAGCAGGCACCAGCGCGGCTTTCGGACTTTTAATTGTCATACAATTCTTGACACCCTGTGCAGACAGCTTATGGTCCCCGCCGCTGGCAAGGCAAGACAAGTTGTTGTGTGCCGCGCTGGCGACAAATCTCAGGGAGAAAACTGATGTTGAACCGTAGACATTTCCTCGCCACCTCGGTGGCTGCTGCTGTGGGCATGGCCTCGGCCACGCTGGCCAAGGCCGCTGGCAAGGGCCTGATCGGCATTTCCATGCCCACCAAATCCTCCACCCGCTGGATCTCGGACGGCGAATCGATGGTGAAGGAATTCCAGAAGCTCGGCTA
>JAGWTZ010000049.1 GCA_028868695.1 Alphaproteobacteria bacterium
GGCTGCGGCCAGCACTTCGCCGCCAGATTTGCGGATGAGCTCAATGGCGGCCCCGGCCGTGCCACCGGTGGCGATCAGGTCATCAATGAGAAGGATGCGGTCGCCGGTCTTGATGGCGTCGGCATGGATCTCGATGGTGTCGACGCCATATTCCAGCGTGTATTCCTGGCCGATGGTGCGGTAGGGCAGCTTGCCCTTCTTGCGGATGGGGATGAAGCCGCGGCCCAATGTGTGCGCCACTGCGCCCCCCAGGATGAAACCCCGCGCCTCAATGCCCGCCACATAGTCAAACTGCCCGTGCAGGAAGGGCCAGGCGAGCTCATCCACCGCGGCGCGAAAGCCATGCATGTCCGAGAGCAGGGTGGTGATGTCGCGGAACATGATGCCCGGTTTGGGGTAATCCGGGATGTTTCGGATATAGCGCTTGATGTCAAAGCCGTTGCGGAGATCCATTGCCCAGTTTCCTCAAGGCCATTTCACTTCAGGCGGCATTGAAGACAGGATGCTTTCAACATTGCCGCCGGTTTTGAGGCCGAAAATGGTGCCGCGGTCATAGAGCAGGTTGAACTCGACATAGCGGCCCCGGCGCATCAGCTGTTCCTCGCGGTCGTCCGGCGTCCAGGCCTTTTTCATGTTGGCGCGCACGATTTGCGGATAGATGGAAAGGAAGGCGCTGCCCACATCTTTCACAAAGGCGAAGTCGGAAGCGTCATCGCCGGAGTGCAGGTTGTCAAAGAAGATGCCGCCAATGCCACGCGGCTCGTGGCGGTGCTGCAGGTAGAAATAGTCATCGCACCATTTCTTGAAGCGCGGATAATCGCCCACAAGATGCTCCTCGCAGGCGGCCTTCATGGCGGCGTGGAAGGCGATGCTATCAGGATCATTCTGGCTGCGGCGGCGGTTGAGCATGGGGGTGAGGTCTGCGCCCCCGCCGAACCAATGGCGCGTGGTGCACACCAGCCTCGTGTTCATGTGCACGGTGGGCACATGCGGATTGCGCGGGTGGATGATCAGCGAGATGCCGGAGGCCCAAAAGCGCGGGTCATCCTTGGCGCCGGGCATTTGCGCTGCAAATTCCGGCGTGAATTCGCCATGCACGGTGGAACAATGCACGCCGGCCTTCTCGAACAGCTCGCCATGCAGCATGGCCATGGTGCCGCCGCCGCCATTTTCCGCGCGCTTCCACGGGGTTTTGACGAAGTGCGAGGATGAGAATTCACCCTCCAGTTCTTCCAGCGAGGCGACGATCTGGTCTCGCAGCAGCTCAAACCAGGATTGGGAAAGGGTTTTGAGGTTTTCCAAGGCGGCTTTCATGGTGAATCCACTGTTAGCGCCAAAGTTGCCTTGCGCAAAGACCTGCTCCCCGCAAATTTTGGTGAGGCAGCAAAATGCCGCAATTTTAATGATTTGCCCAAGGCAGCATTAACTCAATAAATCAACCTTAGGTTAGGGTGCGTGCATTAAGTTTGTTCCATGTGGAGGGCAGACATGGATCAATTTGGTTTTTGGCGTAACACGCGTGGCAACCTTGCCATCACCTTTGCGCTGGCGGCAATTCCGCTGGTGCTGGGGGCAGGTGCTGCCGTTGACCTGATGCGCCAGGCCAATGCCAACACGCTTTTGCAGGCGGCCACCGATGCAGCCGCACTGGCGGGTGCGGCCTCGCACAGCAATTCCAATGAACAGGTCGCCAAGATCGCCAACACCTACATCGCGGCCAACGATGCCTATGGCGTGATCTCATCGCTTTCCGATGTCGCCGTCACTTCGGATACCAAGGCTGGCGTCTATTCGGTGCGGCTCACAGCAAAGCTCAACACCTCCTTCATGGCGATCGGCGGCATCAGTTCCATGAATGTGGGCGCCTATTCGGAAGTTTCCGCCGGCAGCCAGGGCACGGAGATTGCGCTGGTGCTGGACAACACCGCCTCGATGGCCAGCGAGGGCCGCATGCCGGCATTGCAGGCCGCCGCCAAGAGCCTGGTGGACACCGTGTTCACCAACAAGCCCGCCAACACCTATCTCAAGGTGGGCGTGGTTCCGTTTGCTGACTATGTGAATGTGGGCCTCAGCCACCGCAATGACAAATGGATCAATGTGCCGGCGGATTGGACCGAAACCACGAAGAACGTGTGCAGCGTTTCGTATCCCAATGCCGTCTATGCGAACTGCCATGACGTGCAGGGCATCTACAACAATGACGGAGTGCCGACACCCTACACCTATCAGGTTTGCGACACCGTCTCGCAGGGCAACCCCGTCACCACCTGTGGCGACCAGATCTATCAGCACAAATGGTATGGCTGTGTGGGCTCGCGCAACAGCCCGCTGGATCTGGGCGTGGGCAGCCCCGGCACGGTTTACCCCGGCATCATGGACACCAGCTGCACATCGCCGCTGACGCCGCTTACCGACCAGGTTTCCACCGTGCAGGCTGCCATCGCCGCCATGACGCCGGTGGGCGAGACCTACATTCCCTCCGGCGTCTTGTGGGGCTGGAACCTGCTCGACAACAACGAGCCCTTCACCGAAGCCAAGACCAACGGCCAGATGAATGCCATCCATGGCAGCAAATACATGGTGATCATGACGGACGGCGAGAACACCCGCTCACCGGTCTATCCCTATCACTATGGCTCGGACGCAACCCAGGCCAACACCATCACGTCCAGCCTTTGCGCAGGCGTGAAGAAGGCCGGCATCACTGTCTATACGGTGGGCTTCAAGGTTCAGGCGCAAACGTCGAAGGATCTGCTGGTGGCCTGTGCCTCCGACCCGAGCAAAGCCTTTGACGCGACAGACAACGGCGCGCTGCAGGCGGCCTTTGACACCATCGGGCAACAGCTGGCGGCCTTGCGGCTTTCAAAATAACACCAGGCTGAAGGCGCGCCTCACATGCGCGCAAATGCGCCCAGCTGGCGCAGCGCCTCGCTGGTGACGATGGCGGCAGCCATGGCGACATTGATCGAGCGCAGCCCCGGCTTCATGGGAATGCGCAGCCTGTGGGGCAGGGCGGCATGCACCTCAGGCGGCACCCCGGCGGATTCACGCCCAAAGAGCAGAATGTCATCCTGCGCAAAGCGGAATTCGACATGGCTTTGGCTGGCCTGGGTGGAGAGCAGCACGATGCGCCTTGCGCTGTTGGCGGCGTGAAAGGCGGCCCAGGAGGGGCTACGCTCCAGCTCCACATGGCGCAGGTAATCCATGCCGGCGCGGCGGAAAGTGGAATCAGTGTAGGCGAAGCCCGCCGGCTCGATAATTGTCAGTTTCAGCGCAAAGCAGGCGCAGAGCCGCGCGATGGTTGCAGCATTGGGGGCGATGTCGGGCTGATAGAGGGCAATTTCGACCATTAAACACAGGTTTACGGCGCAAAACCGGGCGTTTCAACCAATCCTGTGCGCTGCGACAACCTTTGGCTAGACTTCTCAGCCCGCCAATGTCAAAACGCCCGGATTTGGGGCCGAAGCGCGGCCCCATTGTGATGAGGGTGAGGGACGTGGCTGACGCTGCACATGATACGGTAAACCGGCGCGACTTTTTGATGATTGCCACGGGCGCGGTGGCAGGTGTGGGCGCAGTGATGACCGCCTGGCCCTTCATTCACCAGATGAACCCCGACGCCGCCGTTCTGGCGCTGGCCTCGATGGAAGTGGACCTTTCCTCCATCGCCGAAGGCCAGGAAGTGATCTTGAAGTGGCGCGGCAACCCGGTTTTCGTGCGCCACCGCACCAAGGCTGAAATCGACGCCGCCAAGGCCGTCAAGATGGAAGACCTGAAAGACCCCTCGGCCCGCAATCTCAACGGCAAGGACAGCGACGCCGCCACCGATGAAAACCGCGTGGTTGGCGGCAAGGAACAGTTCCTTGTCATGATGGCGGTGTGCACCCATCTCGGCTGCGTGCCGATCGGCAACTCCGGCGAATTCGCGGTGGTGCAGGGCAACACCAAGTCGGGCGGCTGGTTCTGCCCGTGCCACGGCTCGCAGTACGACACCGCCGGCCGCATCCGCAAGGGCCCGGCCCCGGAAAACCTGCCTGTGCCCCCCTACAAGTATCTCTCTGACACCAAGATCCAGATCGGCTAAGCGCGGAACAAGAACATGAGCGGACCTTCAAAATATCAACCCACCACCGCGCTTGGAAAATGGTTCCATGAGCGGCTTCCCATCGTGGCCTTCGCCAAGGACCACGCCATGGATTTCCCCACCCCGAAGAACCTGAACTACTGGTGGACCTTCGGCGGCATCCTCGCTGTCATGCTGGTGGTCCAGATCATCACTGGCATCGTGCTGGTCATGCACTACACGCCTGAGGCGACGCTGGCCTTCTCGTCGGTCGAGCACATCATGCGCGACGTGAACTATGGCTGGATGATCCGCTACATGCATTTCAACGGCGCGTCGTTCTTCTTCATCGCCGTTTATATCCACATGTTCCGCGGCATGTATTACGGCTCCTACAAGGCGCCGCGCGAAGTGCTGTGGATGATCGGCGTGATCATCTACCTGATCATGATGGCCACCGCCTTCATGGGCTATGTGCTGCCGTGGGGCAACATGAGCTTCTGGGGCGCCAAGGTGATCACCAACCTGTTCTCGGCCATTCCCTTTGTCGGCACCGAAATCACCACCTGGCTGTGGGGCGGCTATGCCGTCGATAATCCGACGCTGAACCGCTTCTTCTCGCTGCACTATCTCCTGCCCTTCGTGCTGGCTGGCGTTGTCATCCTGCATATCTGGGCGCTGCATGTGCCGGGCAACAACAACCCGACCGGCATCGAAGTGAAGAGCGAAAAGGACACCGTTCCCTTCCATCCCTATTACACGATGAAGGATGGCTTCGCGATCGTGGTGTTCCTGATCGTTTATGCGCTGTTCGTGTTCTACGGCCCGAACTACATGGGCGAGCCGGTGAACTACACGCCGGCCAACCCGCTCTCCACGCCGGCGCACATCAAGCCGGAGTGGTATTACCTGCCGTTCTACGCGATCCTGCGCTCCATCCCCAACAAGCTGTTTGGCGTGCTGGCGATGTTCTCGTCGATCCTCATCCTGCTGTTCCTGCCCTGGCTGGACACCAGCCGCGTGCGCTCGGGCAAATACCGCCCGGTGTTCAAGCTGGAGTTCTGGGTGTTCGCCGCTGTCTGCGTGGCGCTGGGCTACATCGGCTCCAAGCCGCCTGATGGCGCTTACGTGCTGTGGGGCCAGGTGCTCACTGTTTACTACTTTGCCCACTTCATCATCATCCTGCCGCTGATCGGCCTTTTGGAACAGCCCAAGGTGCTGCCCAACTCGATCAGCGACGATGTGCTCGCCCATTCCACGGCGTCGAAGTGATCAGGAGATTCTCTATGAAAAAGCTTGCTTCAATCCTGGTTGCCGCTTCTGCCCTGGTGGCGTTCTCGGGCCTTGCCCATGCCGAGGCCGAGAAATCGGCCAAGCCTGTTGGCTTCTCTTTCGAAGGGCCGTTCGGCACCTTCGACAAGGGCCAGCTGCAGCGCGGCTACAAGGTCTACAAGGAAGTGTGCGCCGCTTGCCACTCCATGAAGTTCGTGGCCTTCCGCAACCTGGCGGACAAGGGCGGCCCCGGCTTCACCGAAGCGCAGGTGAAGGCCCTGGCCGCCACCTTCAAGGTGCATGACCTCAACGACAAGGGCGAGGCGGTGGACCGCGTCGGCCTGCCGTCGGATTACTTCCCGTCGCCTTTCGCCAATGACGATGCCGCCAAGGCAGCCAATGGCGGCGCCCTGCCGCCGGACCTGAGCCTCATCACCAAGTCACGTGAAGGCTGGCACGGCACGTTCAACCAGCTCGTCAATGGCATCGGCGGCCCGCAATATGTCTATTCGCTGCTCACCGGCTTTGAGAAAGAGCCGGAGGATGTGGCCAAGGACAAGCCCGATGGCAAATATTACAACCCCTATTTCCAGAACGGCATCTGGATCGCCATGCCGCCGCCGCTGTCGGACGGCCAGGTGACCTTTGATGACGGCGCGCCCAACAAGCTTGAGGACGAAGCCAAGGACGTGGCTGCCTTCCTGGCCTGGACCGCCGAGCCCAAGATGGAAGAGCGCAAGCAGGTTGGCTTTGAAGTGCTGATCTATCTCGCCATCCTGGCGGGCCTGCTCTACGGCGTTAAGCGCAAGATCTGGGCGGCGATTCACTGATTGTTAGTGCAGATTCGAGGAAAGGCCCGGCTTTTGCCGGGCCTTTTGCATTTTAGGGGCCGGTTCGAAGCCGGATTAACCATTAACCGCTAGCATCCGGCGCAGGAGCGGATGAATGGGCATTCGGATTACCAGCTTCTGGCACGTTGCGGTCTACAGTCTCGGTGTTTGCATCATCGCGGCTGGCGGGCCCTTGCTGGTGCTTTGGCACATGCTGGGCTGGCTGCCGCATTTCCTGCTGGTGGGCGTGTGCCTGGTGGTTACAATCTGCGTCCTTTCGATTGCGCTGCCGCTGTCGATCATCGCGATCAATTCCATCCGCGTGATCAACGGCACGGTGGATTCCCTCAACCGGCTGGTGAAGTTTGATGCGCTGACGGGCGTGCTCAGCCGCAACCATTTCCTGGCCTATTGCGAGGCCAAGCGCGCCGAGGGCGGATACCTGCTGCTGCTGGACGCTGACCATTTCAAGAAGATCAATGACCTGCACGGCCATGAGGCTGGCGACTTTGCCCTGAAGCACATCGCCCAGGCCATCACGGAAGTGTTTGCACCCTGGGGACAGATCGGCCGCCTGGGTGGCGAGGAATTTGCCGCGCGCCTTCCCGGCCTCTCCTTTGCCCAGGCTGAGCTCCTGGCTGCCACCGTGTGCACAAAGCTGCGCAACCAGGGCTTTGAGTATGAAGGCCGCCAGATTTGCCCGACGCTGAGCGTGGGCCTTGTTCCCGAAACCGGGCGCGGCACGCTGGCCAATGTGCTGCGGCGGGCAGACCGCTGCCTCTACCAGGCCAAGTCGCATGGCCGCGATTGCTATGTGGCCGAAGAAGCGGCCGCGGGCCTCGCCGCCCAGGCGGCCTGACACCAGCACCACTGATTTTCTTGCGCACGGGCCTTGACGGGCAGGGTGCCGCCACGGCTTGATATTGCCATGGCACAATCCGTTCTCGGCATCATCGGCGGTTCTGGCGTTTATGACATCCCCGTGGAAGGCGCGCGCTGGCGGCGCGTGGCCTCGCCCTGGGGCGAGGCTTCCGACGAGGTGCGCGAAGGGGAAATCGCCGGCCTGCCGGTGGTGTTCCTGCCGCGCCATGGGCGGGGCCATGTGTTCTCGCCCTCCACCATCAACTACCGCGCCAACATCGACGTGCTGAAGCGCTGCGGTGTCACGGACCTGATCTCGCTCTCCGCCGTTGGCTCGCTGCGCGCCGAGCTGCGGCCCGGGCATTTCGTGCTGCCGGACCAATTCATCGACAAGACGCACAAGCGCGAAAGCTCATTCTTCGGCACAGGCCTTGTGGCGCATGTGCCGTTTGGCGAGCCGACATCGCCCACCTTGCGCGGCCTTGTGGCTGATGCCCTAGCGGCCGAGGGGCTGGCGCACCAGAATGGCGGCACGCTGGTGGTGATGGAAGGCCCGCAGTTTTCAACCCGCGCGGAATCGCTTTTGCACAAAGGCTGGGGTGCGTCGCTGATCGGCATGACAGCCATGCCTGAAGCCAAGCTGGCCCGCGAGGCCGAGATTTCCTATTGCACGGTGGCCATGGTGACGGATTTTGACAGCTGGCACCCGCAGCATGAGGCGGTGGATGTGGCGCAGGTTCTCACCGTGATGCGCCGCAATGTGGAGCGCGCCAAGCGGTTCGTGCTGCGCTTTGCCGCGCAGTTTCCGCAAACCCATCCGCCTTGCGCGGCAGGCTCAGACCGGGCGCTGGACCATGCGGTGATGACCGCGGCCGAGAAGCGCAACCCGGCGCTGGCCGCCAAGCTTGATGCTGTCGCAGGCCGCCTGTTCAAGGCGCATGGCTGAGCAGTTGATTTGGCAGGCGCAGTGCCGCTAGATGGCGCCATGGAACAAGAGCGGCCGCAACGGCTGACCGGCGTGGTCAAATTCTTCGACAAGGACAAGGGCTTCGGCTTCATCACGCCGGAAGGCGGCGGGAGGGACGTGTTCGTGCATGTGTCTTCGGTGCAGCGTGCCGGGCTGCCGCACCTCAATGATGGCATGCGCCTGTCCTTCGCCACCGAGGAAGATGGCCGGGGCCGCGGGCCGCAAGCCATTTCCCTGCAACTGCTCTAGGGGCTCACATGAAGCGCGCATTGATCATCCAACATATGAACTATGACCATCCCGGCCGGTTCCTCGACTGGTTCGCCGAGGATGGCATCGTGCCGCATCCGGTGCGTGTGTTCGAGGGCGAGGAGATTCCCTCCCTCGCCGGTTATGACATGATGTTCGTGCTGGGCGGCTCGCAAGACACCTGGCAGGAGGCGGAATATCCGCATCTGGCCATGGAGAAGGCCGCCATCCGCGAATGGGTGTGGGACAGGGCGAAGCCTTATTTCGGTGTTTGCCTGGGCCACCAGCTTCTTGCCACGGCGCTGGGTGGGGAAGTGGCGCCCGCCGCCAAGGGTGAGGTTGGGGTGTTCGACGTCACCGTGAAGGCGGAGGAGGGCGGCTTTTTCGCCGGCATCGCGCCGCAGCAGCGGGTGATGCAATGGCACCATGCGGAAGTGAAGCGCGTGCCGCAAAGCGGGCAGGTTCTGGCCTCATCGGCGGATTGCGCGGTGCAGGCGCTGGCCATTGACGGCCATGCGCTTTCCACCCAATTCCATTGCGAATTCAGCCCGCAGACGGTGGCCACCTGGGGTTCGGTTCCGTCCTATGTGGCGGTTCTGGAAAAGGAGCTGGGGCCGGGCGCCTATCAGCGCCTGATTGAGCAAAGCTTCCCGGCAATGCCGGAGATGGCGCGCACCACGCGGGTGATCTGGGAGAATTTCCGCAAGAAGAGCGGCCTCGTCTAGCCGCCTCAGAAGCGTAGGAAGAACACCTCGCCCACCGCCTCCTCGGCGTCGAGCCAGAAGAAATCCAGGTCCGGGAATTCGGCCTCGAGAATTTCACCGCCTGTGCCCACCTCGCACAGCAGCCCGCCGCCCTTGTTCAAATGCCTGGGCGCATCCTTCAGGATGCGGCGCACCAGGTCAAAGCCATCTTCACCGCCCAGATGTGCGAGCTGTGGCTCGGCGGCATATTCGGGCGGGAAGGCCTCCACCTCGGCGCGCGCCACGTAAGGCGGGTTGGAGATGATGAAATCAAACTTCTTCTTGCCCAGCGGCTCAAACAGGTCGCCGCGGTGCAGGTGAATGCGGCCCTCAAGGCCATGTTCCTTCACATTGATGGCGGCCACTTCCAGCGCGTCCTTGGAAATGTCGGTGGCGTGAACCTCCGCCGCGGGGAACTGGCTGGCGGCGAGAATGGCAAGGCAGCCTGAACCGGTGCACAGGTCGAGCACGCTGCGCGCGCCCTCAAAATCAAAATCCAGATCCGCCAGCAGGCCCTTGGCGAACATCTCGCCGATGTAGGAACGGGGGATGATCACCCGCTCATCCACATAGAAGGGAATGCCCTGCATGTAGGTGCGCTTCAGGAGATAGGCCGCCGGCTTGCGCGTGGCGATGCGCTGCTCAATGAGGGTGAGAAGCTCGCTGCGCTCGATTTCGGTGAGGCGCGCCTCGGCCCAGGGGTTGATGTCGTCAACCGGCAGCTTCAGCGCCTCGAGAATGAGGAAAGCGGCTTCGTCGATGGCATTGGTTGCGCCGTGCCCATGCGCCAGCCCCGCCTTGGTGAAGCGGGTGACGGCGTAGCGCAGCATGTCGCGGATGGTGATCAGGTTGTGCATGGCGGCAGGGATAGCCGAAGTGGCGGCCAGAGGCAAAGTGGAGGCACAGGGCGGGAAACCGGGCCCGGCCTTGCAAGGCCGCAACCCTTGGGCGTGCTGAGTCATCTTACGCAGAACACATTATTTTCCGCAGGCCAATGCGGCTAGCTTCCGGCCGGACGGGGCAAGTCATAACGGGGAGATTCTCATGGGTTCCAAAACCGTGACAGTATTGTTGGTGTCGGCCTTGTCAGCCGGATGGAGCGTCACATCAGCAAAGGCTGCAGACGTTGCGTCAACGCCGGAATGCGGCGTGGCAGGCGTGGTTGATGGTGGCGTTGGCTATGAAGGCGGCAATGTGAGCGGCCCCATTAACAAATCGCTGCACGGCATGTTCATGGGCTATGGCGAAACGGCCATGGGTTATGGCTGCGCGAATTGGATGGCGCAGATTGATGGCGCTTTCTATCACGATGGTTTTTCGGGAACGGTCAACACCCAAAACTACGACATCTCCGGCAACAAGGGCCACCTCGGCGGCGCATTGTTCTGGCGTGACGCCTCGGAAGGCCGTCTGGGCCTGGCGGCGTCTGAAATATTCAACAACACCCACATCAGTGTGACCTCTTCACCGGGTGAGGACATCGGCGGAAGTCTGACACGCGTTGGCGCATTCGGCGACTATTATGCCAGCGACGCTGTGACAGTTGGGGCTGGCGGCTTCTATGTTGCGGGCATCCCATTCTCCGCAGGTTCCAGTGGCCTTTCCCAATCTGGTTTTGAAGGCAACCTCCACGCCATATTCTATGTGCAGGACAATATCAGCCTGGGCCTGCAGGGTGATCTGCAGCTCGCAAACATCACTTCTTCCGGCACGGCACATGCCTGGAATGGTTATGGCATATCGGCTGATGCCGAATATCTGATCCCCGACACGGCCGTGTCATTGTTTGTGGGCGGGCGCTATGCGAGCCGCACCCTCGATGATGTGTCGGCCAATGTCACCTTCAATGACGCGCAAGGCTTCGTCGGCGTGAAATGGGCGTTCGGTGGCCCGGTCTCATCGCTTCGCGCGCGTGACCGCTCCGGCACCTATGACAACACCAGCGTGTTCAATGAAAAGCTGCCGAGCCTGTTCACTGATGACATCAATGCCGAACTGCCCTGATCCAGCGCTCAACGTATAGCGCCGTTGGCGGCAGGTTTTCCAATTGGTCTGCTACCAACTCGCCGGCAGCTTCGCATGAAACGCGGGGCTGCCGGTTTTTTGCTACAGGCCGCGTGAATTGACGTTGCGCGCCAACATCCCTATCTAGCGGCCATGGCCAGCCTCAAAATCCTCATCTGCCCCGTCACCCCGTTCCAGCAGAACTGCTCCATCGTGTTTGACGATGACACGAAGGAAGGCGCGGTGGTTGATCCGGGCGGCGATTTGGCGCGCATCGAAGATGCCATCAGGCAATCCGGCGCCAAGATCACCAAGATCCTGCTCACCCATGGGCACATTGACCATGCGGGCGGTGCCGCCGACCTGGCCGCAAAGCTTGGCGTTCCGGTGATCGGCCCGCATGAGCGCGAGAAGCCAGTGCTCGACAATATTGTCAACCGCGCCGCCGTGTTCGGCATGCCGGAGGCCAAGGGGGTGACACCAGCCCAGTGGCTGAAGGACGGAGATGTGGTCAAGGTGGGCGGGCTTGAGTTTCAGGTGATCGAGGCGCCGGGCCATTCGCCGGGCTCGGTGGTGTTCTTCAACGCCGCCAACAAGTTCGCGCTTATGGGCGATGTGCTGTTCCAGAATTCAATTGGCCGCACAGACCTGCCAGGCGGCAACCATGAACAGCTGCTGCGCTCCATCCGCGAGAAGGTCTTGCCGCTGGGCGATGATGTGCAGTTCCTGCCCGGCCACGGCAACCCCAGTGTGATCGGCGTGGAAAAGCGCAGCAACCCCTACCTGCAATAACCCCAACAAAAAAGCCCCGGCGAACCGGGGCTTTCAATTCCGTGCGTGGCGATCAGGCCGAGCGCTTGACGATGGCGCCCCAGATCACCATGACCACGACGGCGCCAATGATCGACATGATCCAGCCCGCCGCCTGGCCCGGCTGATACCAGCCAATCGCCTGGCCCACCCAGCTGGCCAGCAGGGAGCCCGCGATGCCGACAATGGCCGTCAGCACGAAGCCTTGCGGTTCGCCCGGGCCATGCACAAAGAGCTTGGCGATGACGCCGACGATCAGGCCGACGATGATGGTTCCGATGATTCCCATTAGTTTGTCCCTCCAGTTTGCAGCCAAGTGGCCGAGGGGATGTTAACACCGCGGGCCGAGATGCCGCAACCTTTGCGTCTTGAAATTGCAGCAATGCGCGCCATATGATTGCGCATCATTGCGGAAAGGAAAGCAATTCATGGCAAGCAACAGCAACATGCCCTCGATGGCGGCACTTCTCGGCCTGGTGGCCGTGGCCGGTTATCAAAACCGCGACAAGATCGCTTCCTTTGTCCAGGGCTTGACGGGCGGCGCCGCCGCGCCTTCGCCTGCTGCTGCAGCCATTCCCGGCGGTCTTGCCGGCGCGCTGGGTGGCCTGGTCAGCCACATGCAGGCCAATGGCGCTGCCGATGTGGCCCAGAGCTGGGTGGGCACGGGCGCCAACCAGCCGATCAGCGGCGCGCAGCTCAGCCAGGTTTTGGGGCCGGACCTCGTGAACAAGATTTCCGCCTCCACCGGCCTGACGCCGGACCAGATCATGCAGCAGCTCTCCGCCGTGCTGCCGCAGGTGGTTGACCACATGACGCCGCAAGGGCAGATGCCGCGCGCCTGATATTAGTCAGTGTACTGAGGATTACAGGCGGGCAGGGGCAACCTTGCCCGTCTTGCTTTTCAACTGCTTGCGCGGGGATTGAAAGCCCTAGATCTTCATCTCAACGAGATGCGAGTTGGCGGCGAAAAAGGCATCGCCCGTGGATTTGAACACGCCGCATTCCATGGGCTGGGTGGCGGAATAGCTTTCGCAATATTGGTTGCCGTTGGCTGTCCACTTGCCGGTGGAAGCGCCCTTCTGGTCATCCTGAACGGTGAGTGTGCCATTGGCGTTGTAGGTTACGAAGCCGGAAGCGCCATTGCGGGTGTATTGGAAAGTCTTGCCCACCACGGCGGGGCCGATTTCGGCTGCCGCGAGATCGCGGATCGGTGCGCCCTGCTTGGCGGGGATGGCCGAGGTGCCGCCATTGACGATGCGCACGCCCTGCGGGTCGTGCGAGCAGGCGGCAAGGCCCAGGGCCGTCACGGCAAGGGCCAGCCACAGGCCACGGGTTTGGAAATTGCGCATGGGCTGCGATGTGCCACAAGGCCGTTTGGCCCGCAAGCCTTGCCGGATGAACATTAATTGAGCCTCAGAAGGTGCCGGGGGCCAGAACGGTGACGGGGGTGCCGATTTTCACGCGGTCAAACAGGTCGGCCACGTCTTCGTTCAGCATGCGCACGCAACCCGAAGACATGGCCTTGCCGATGGAGGTTGGGTCATTGGTGCCGTGGATGCGGTAAAGGGTGTCCATGCCATTGGCTTCAAGATAAAGGGCGCGGGCGCCAAGCGGGTTGTCTGGCCCGCCGGGCATGCCATTGGCCCATTTGACGGCGTTGGGGTCGCGCTCCACCATGCTTTCGGGGGGCAGCCAGCGCGGCCATTTGCGCTTCATGCCGATCACCGCATTGCCAGACCAGGCAAAGCCTTCGCGGCCCACGCCCACGCCATAGCGCAGCGCCTGCTGGTTGCCGAGAATGAAGTAGAGATAGCGGTGTTCCGGGTCGACGATCACCGTGCCGGCCGGGGCCTGGGTGCCCAGCGTCACCTGCTGGCGGCGCAGGCGCGGGTCCAGCTTCGCCTCATAGGATTCGATTGGGTAGTCCACGGGTGATTCCGGCGGGGGAATCAGGTGCGGGTCACGGGTGAAATCCACCCCGCCATAAAAGGGGTGGGCGGCGCGTGCCGTGGCCGGGGCCACCAATGCTGTTGCGGCAATGGCCAGAAAGCGGCGGCGTGAAAGGGGGGATGTCAACATGGCTTGCCTCATGCCGCGTTTTTGCAGGGGCGCTGGGCATGGCCATGAAAAACCTGTGGCAAGATTATGGAAATGCAAAACCGGGCCGCAGGGCAGCCCGGTGCAATTTGCAGGCTGATGGCCTTACGAGGCGAGGTTGAAAGTTGCCTGGCCCACCATGTAGTTGCCGGCCGAGCCGGTGAAGGGCTGGCAGGTCATGGGCACGCCTTGCGGCAGGAAGGGGGCGGGCGAGAAGCTTTCGCAAAGCTGGCCGTCCTTGGCTTCCCATTTGCCCTGGGTGGTGCCCTTGCCGGTCACTTCCACAAGCGAGGTGCCATCGGAGGCATAGAGGGTGACGCCCGCATTCTTCGGGCCTTTCCAGCGCCAGCTCTTGCCGGTCAGCAGGGTTTTGATTTGGGCGGCGGAGAGCACGCCAGGAACGCCGGGGGTGGCCGGGGCTGTCACCGGCGGGGCCACAGCGGCCTGGTCGGTGCCCGAATCCTTGAAGACATTCATGCTGGCGCAGGCATTGAGCGCCATGGCTGCGGCCAGAAGGCCGCCGAATTTCAGTGTTTTGTTCATTTTCTTCATCTGTCCCCCATTGAAGCCCGCCATCACAAGCCGAAAGAAATGGCAGGATTATGGTTGCGGGCGGTCATTTCGCAGTTGCAATACAGTTTTGGCCGTGACCGGGCAAGCCTCGGCCAGGCAAAGCGGGCTGATTGCGCCGGTCTGCATCGGGTCAGCCTTGGCGGGTGCTTCCGCCGCAATCACGGTGAAGCTTCCCATTGATTCGGAGCCAAAGAGCGGCCCATCGCTGCCAGCCGCAATGGCGGCGCCCGACAGCAAAACCCACGCGGCACTTGTGATAACTGTTTTCAACACGGTTCTATCCTTGGCGCGCAAGGGTGAAGGGAAATGGTTGCTGTTCCCTTAATGGTCTGGCCCAGCGCGAAACCGCCGCACGGCAGGTTCCCATGGGCGGGGTGTTGCTGTAAGGCCAGCGCCATGAATTACCGCCACGCCTATCACGCCGGAAACCACGCCGATGTTCTCAAACATGCGGTGCTGGCGCGCGTGCTGGCCTATCTCGCCCAGAAGGACAAACCTTTCGCGGTGCTGGATGCCCATGCCGGCATTGGCGCCTATGACCTGCAGGGCGTGGAAGCGGGCAAGACCGCCGAGTGGCAAGGCGGCATCGGCAAGCTGGCCCAGCCGTTCCCGCCGGAGGTGGAAGCCATCCTCGCGCCCTACCGCGCCTGCCTTGCGGCGCTGAACCCCAAGGGCGGGCTTCGCTATTATCCGGGTTCGCCGGACATCATCCTGCAAGGCTTGCGCGCGGGCGACAGGATGATCGCCAATGAACTGCACCCCGAAGATGCCGCCACCCTGCGTGAGAACTATGCGGGCGAGCAACGCCTCACCGTGCTGCAGGAGGATGCGCTGGTGGCGGTGAAGAGCCAGCTTCCCTTCGCCGAAAAGCGCGGGCTGGTGCTGATTGACCCGCCCTATGAAGCGCGCGATGAAGCGGAGCGCGCACTGCGCATGCTGGTGCAGGGCCAGCGGCGTTTCCAGACCGGCATGTTCCTGCTGTGGTATCCGGTCACGACCGAGGAATTTGTGGATGAGCTGATGTCTGGTGCCGCTGCCAGCGGCATTGGCAACATGCTGCGCGCCGAATTGCGCATCAAGCGCGCGCATGAGGCGAGCGGGCTTTCAGGCTCTGGTCTGCTGATCGTCAACCCGCCCTACACGCTGGAAGGCGAACTTGCCTTGCTGCTGCCTGCACTTGCCAGAAGGCTGGGCATAGAAGGGCTGGGGCGCAGCCAGATTTCCTGGCTGACGCCACCGCGCGGCTAAAGTCCGTTACAGTGCTTCGTCCTTGCCCGTGGCAATGACCTTGGACAGGTCCTTGTATTCCTCGCAGGACGTGTTGCCGCAAATGCGCTTCACTTCACCGAGCTGGAATTTTGCGTCCTCGATCTTGCCCAGCGCCACCAGGCCTTCGCCGAGATATTCATGGGCGCGCACATGGTTGGGGTCGATGGCCAGGGCCTTGTGGTAGAAATCAAAGCCCACTTCCACCTTGCCGGACTTGCGGTTGGAATAGCCCAGCATGGTCAGCACATCGGGGTTCTGCTGGTCCTTCACTTCGGAGAGAACCTGGATGGCCCAGTCATATTGGCCAGCCTTGGCCAAAACCCAGCCCTGGTGATAGAGATCATTGTCCGGCACCAGGCTGCCTGAAACCTTTACGCAGGCCTTCACGTCCTTGCCGTTTTTCTTGATGGTCTTGACCACTTCGCCAGTCTTGCAATGCAGGGCGAGAGGCGAGTTTTGCGGAGCTGGCGCCGTGTTGGAAGATGACGAGCCGCCGGTGTTGCCGCTGCCGCCCGCCGCGAGAGCCAGGGTGGTGGAGCAGGCGAGAGCCGCCAAGGTGATCGAAAACTGTTTCATGATAAACCTCCTGTTGGATGGGATACGCGGCAAGCCATGCAATATTCCACTGTAGCGTTGTTCAATTCTCATCAGAGTGGCAGTGGACACTCGCGCGCGCAAGCCTATGCTTGGTTGTGAACTGGACATGAATACCCGGTTCAGGTCAGGCTCATCGCTGGTCGGCTAGTTTCCTTCTCAACGATCAATACCGATCGCGATTTCAAGGAGGACGATATGAATATGCTTTCGAAGCTCACTGTGACCATCGCCGCGGCTGGCGCGGCACTTGCGGTGGCAGCGGCGCTTTCTGCGCCGGCCAGCGCCGATGGCAGTTTGGCCAACAAGTGTGTTGGAAACAGCAAGGGCGAGGTGCTCTCGTGCTGCAAGACGTGGGTCAAGCGCAATGGCAAGCCGCTGTGGATGATGCAGTCCAACAGCTCTTGCGAAACGGCCGTCGTTTGCCGGGCAAGGCCGCCGGTGGTGCGCTTGGCGCCAGCCGCCGACACCGCCTCGCCGATGGATGTGGCCATTGCATTGCCGCGCTGCTTCATTGATCAGCAGGGGCCGGGCACCAAGGGTGGCAACACGCTGCAGCCGCCCAAGCGCGGCAACACCCCGGGCTAGTCTTCACCGCCACCCATAAATCCATTCCAGGTTCGACAGGAACCTTCGCTCTGGCATCACCGTCAGGGCGAAGTTTCTGGCCACCGAACCAAGCTTGCCCATGTGATAGATGTCGCGGGCATTGAGGGTTTCCTGGTGCAGCTTCTGGCAGCGGGCGCGGCGGCGCGCCTCATAGGCGGCGAAATCGGTGCCGCATTCGCCCAGCACACACGCGTCTTCCAGCGCCATGGCCGCACCTTGCGCCAGATAGGGCAGGGTGCCATGGGCGGCGTCGCCAATCAGCGCGATGTTGTCCTTGTGCCAGGCGGGCAGGCTTGGAAGATGGGCGGCAGGCCAATCCAGCCAATCGCGCGCCATGGCCAGAACTTCGCGCAGGCCCTGAGAGGCAGTTGAGAAGAACTGCCAAGGCCTTTCGCCCTGCGTCACGGCCACAACGTTCAATTTCTTGCCGCCGCTCACCGGGTAATGCACCACATGGCCTTGCGGATAGAGCCAGAGGTTGACGCATTCCAGCTCGGCGCTGGCGGCATGGGGGAAGGGCAACAGGGCGCGGAAAATGTGGTCGGACCGCTTGATGACATTGACGCCGGGGAACAGCGCCTCGCGGGTCTTGGACCAGATGCCATCGGCCGCCACCACCGGCATGTCCTTCGCCAGTTCCAGGGCGGAAACCTCGCTTGCCATGTGCAGGGTGATGGCCTTGCTGGCCCGGACGGTTTCGAGCAGGCCGCCATGCAAGTCGGCCCGGTGCGCCACCCTGTAGGGCTGGCCAAAGCGGGCGGTGAAATCCCGGCCGAGATGCACGCGCTTCAGAACCCGGCCAGATTCCGCGCTGCGGATCAGGATGGCAGGCGGGGCATAGGTGGCGGGGGAAACCGCCTCCCAGGCGCCCAGGATTTCAAGGGCGCGCACCGCGTTGGGGCCGAGTTGCAGCCCGGCGCCCACATGGTCGAAGTGCGCCGCCCGCTCGTGCAGGCTCACCCGGTTTCCGGCCCGGGCCAGCGCCAGTGCGGAGGCCAGGCCAGCGATGCCGCCGCCAACAATCGATACATTCCTTGCCTGTGTCATGGCTTGTGTCATGGGCGCATCATTGCCACAGCCGGAAGAATGGTTTTAGACGCTGTTTGCCGCTTGCGACTTTATTGCGCAGGCCCTAATCCTGCGCCCGCAAAGAGGACAGACCATGGGTTTCATTTCAGACGCACTGAACCGCATCCAGCCTTCGGCCACCATCGCCATTTCCAACAAGGCGCTGGCCATGCAGGCCGAGGGGCAGAACGTGATTGGCCTTGCAGCGGGCGAGCCGGATTTCGAGACGCCGCGCAACATCAAGGATGCGGCGATCAAGGCGATCAATGACGGCAAGACGCGCTACACTGCGGTGGACGGCATTCCCCAGCTGAAGCAAGCCGTGGTGGACAAGTTCAAGCGCGAAAACGGCCTGACCTACAAGACCAGCCAGGTGTCTGTCGGCACTGGCGGCAAGCAGGTGCTTTTCAACGCGCTGCTGGCCACGGTGAACCCGGGCGATGAGGTGATCGTGCCCGCCCCCTATTGGGTGAGCTATCCCGACATCGTCATGCTGGCGGGCGGCACGCCGGTCATCGTGCAATGCCCCGCGGCCAAGGGCTTCAAGCTGCAGGCGGCTGACTTGGAAAAGGCGATCACGCCCAAGACCAAGTGGCTGATCCTCAATTCGCCGTCCAACCCCACGGGCGCGGCCTACAGCCATGCCGACATGAAGGCCATCACTGACGTGCTGGTGAAGCATCCCCATGTCTACCTGCTCACCGATGATATGTATGAACACCTCGTCTATGACGACTTCAAGTTCGTCACCCCCGCGCAGGTGGAGCCGAAGCTTTACGACCGCACACTGACCATGAATGGCGTGTCCAAGGCTTATTGCATGACCGGCTGGCGCATCGGCTATGCCGCAGGGCCTGAGGCGCTGATCAAGGCCATGGGCAAGCTGCAATCGCAGTCCACGTCCAACCCGTCCTCGATCGCGCAATGGGCGGCGGTGGAAGCCTTGAACGGGCCGCAGGATTTCATCCCCGCGCATAACAAGATCTTCAAGGAGCGCCGCGATCTCGTGGTTTCCATGCTGAACCAGGCCAAGGGCCTGAAATGCGCCACGCCGGAAGGGGCTTTCTATGTCTATCCTTCCTGCGAAGGCACGCTTGGCAAAACCGCGCCTTCGGGCAAGGTGATCAAGACGGATGAGGATTTCGTGTCGGAACTGCTGGCCGCCGAAGGCGTGGCCGCGGTGCATGGCGCGGCCTTTGGCACCTCGCCCTTCTTCCGCATTTCCTATGCCACTGCCACCACCACGCTGGAAGACGCCTGCCAGCGCATCCAGCGTTTCTGCGCTTCACTGAAATAACCGGAGAAAACCATGACTGCTTTTTACGACCAGACTGTTCCCTTCCTCATCAACGGCATTGCCGGGATGCAGAAGTTCCTCAAGAAGGCCGAAGCCCATATCGACGAGAAGAAGTTCGACAAGGGCGTGGTTCTGGCCACGCGCATTTTCCCCGACATGCTGAACCTCACCAAGCAGATCCAGCTGGTTTCCGATTTCGGCAAGGGCGCATCGGCGCGCCTGCAGGGCATTGCCGTGCCCAGCTTCCCCGATGAGGAGAAGACCTTTGACGAACTGCAGGCCCGCCTTGCCAAGACCATCGACCTGCTCAAGGCCGTCGACGCCAAGCTGGTTGATCCGGCGCGCGAAGTGGTGATCAAGGTGGGCGGCAAGGACACGCCGATGAGCGCGCTGGCCTATTTCAATGGCTATGTTCTGCCCAACTTCTATTTCCACATGACCACGGCCTACAACATCCTGCGCGGCATGGGCGTGCCGCTGGGCAAGGCCGACTTCATGGGCCGGGGCTGATGCCTGTGTCCCTCCCCTGGACAACAGGGGAGGGTGGCTTGCCATGACGCCTGATCTTTATCTTGGCCTGGTGCTGTTTGCGGTGATCATGGCTTTCACGCCGGGGCCCAACAACACCATCCTCATGGCCTCGGGCCTGGCGCATGGCTTCCGGCGCACGCTGCCCGCGGTTGCGGGTGTGGCGCTGGGCTTTCCGTTTCTGGCGCTGTGCATCGGGCTGGGCTTGGGGCAACTGCTTGAGGCAGTGCCCGGCTTTCACGCCGCGCTCAAATATGGCGGGGCGGCCTATCTCGTCTGGCTGGCGTGGAAGATCGCTTCGGACAAGCCTTCAGAAAGTGAATCCGCTGATGCCGGCAAGCCATTGAATTTCTTGGCTGCCGTTGGCTTTCAATGGGTCAATCCCAAGGCCTGGATCATGGCCATCACGGCACTGTCGGATTACACGCTGCCCGGCCAGTATTGGCTGGGGCTTGGCAGCGTGGTGGGCACCTTCGTGCTCACGGGCATCAGCTCGGCCTCCACATGGGCGGGCTTTGGCGCGGTGATCAAGGCGCTGCTGAATGACCCGCGCTGGTTCCGGCCGATCAACATCGGCCTTGCCGTCATGCTGCTGTTGTCGCTGCTGCCGATGCTGCGGCATTGAGTCCAAGCGGGGTGACCGGCGTGGCGCGTTGGGTTATCTTGCGCCGGGGGCGAAGAGGGGATCGGCATGTTGAGGATTTTGTTTGCCCTTGCGCTGGTGCTGGCCAGCGCTTCGGGGGCGCGGGCGGCCTGTGTCGCCAGCGCGATGCGGCCTTGGGGCGGGCTGGTGATTGAGGCCAAGGCCCATGGGGCCAGCTGTCCGAAAGCGGTGGTTTCGCTGGTGGTGCGCAATGGCGCCAAGGTTTTGTGGAAGCAGGCCGCACCCGCCAGCAGCCTGATGATCTTCACCCAGAACCCGCCCGCCAATGGCAATGCCATGATCAAGGCGCTGAAGCAGTGGATTTCATCGGACGGCTTTGCCCAGACAACCGACAAGCTCAAAACTAGCGGCGAGTTCCCCTTCGAGCCGGATGCAGCACTTGACCCGCAGGCTTTCAAGAAGCTGCGGCAGGCGCGGCTGCCAGTGTTCTGCTATGTGCAGGGCATGGAAAGCGCGCGCTGTCTCGGGCTTCGCGTCGATGGCGCGGTGATTGATCTCGGCGTGCAGCTGTTCCCGGGCTGAGTTTCAGCCAGCCTCAGAAGCTCCATTCCTTCGCCGCGTTCACGATGAAGTCGCGGAACACGGTGATGCGCTTGGTGTCCTTCAATTCCTCGGGATAGACGAAGTAGGTGTCGAACTGCGGGCCTTCGACGGGCAGGTCGATCTGCACGAGGTTTGAATCGCTGGGCACGATATAGTCGGCGAGCGCGGCGATGCCCGCACCCGCCTGCACGGCGCGGCGCAGGCCGTAAGCGTTGTTGACGCGCAAGGCCGAGCGGCGCGGGTTGCCTTCCTCGCGGCCCACGGTGGCCAGCCAGTTGAGGTTGTTGAGATAGCCTTCGGTTTCGCCGAAGACGAGGATCTTGTGCTTGTCGAGATCATCCACCGATTTGGGAATGCCGTATTTCTTCACATAGTCGGCAGAGGCATAGATGTGGTGATGCACGGTGAACAGCTTGCGCTGGATGAGATCAGGCTGCGAGGGCCTTCGCAGGCGGATGGCCACATCAGCCTCGCGCATCGAGAGATCAAGCTCGCGGTCATCAAGCAGCAGGGCCACGTTGATGTCGGGGTAAAGCTCCATGAACTCCTTGATCAGCGGCGTGAGCCAGACGGAACCCAAACCCACCGTTGTGGTCACGCGCAGGTCGCCCGAGGGCTTCTCGCGTGAATCCATCAGGCGCGTCTTGGCGGCGGCCAGCTTGGTGAACACCTCATGGGCAGTGCGGTAAAGCACTTCGCCCTGTTCAGTCAAAATCAGGCCGCGGGCGTGGCGGTGGAACAGCGGCACGTTGAGGTCTTCCTCCAGCGCCGAGATTTGCCGTGACACGGCCGATTGCGAGAGCAGCAGCTCATGGCCGGCGTGGGTGAAGCTGCCGGCTTCAGCCACGGCGTGGAAGATGCGCAGTTTGTCCCAATCCATGTTATTCAGCCGCCTTCTGCTGGGCATCCAGCGCGTGGAGATATTTCTCGGATTCAAGGGCGGCCATGCAGCCCATGCCGGCGGCTGTCACCGCCTGCTTGTAGATGTCGTCGGTCACGTCGCCGGCGGCGAACACGCCGGGAATGGCGGTGCGCGTGCTCCAGGCCTCGGTGATGAGATAGCCGCCGTTCTTGAAGGGCAGCTGGCCCGCGAAAAGCTCAGTTGAAGGCTTGTGGCCGATGGCGACGAAAATGCCATCCACCGCCATTTGCGTTTCAGCGCCGGTCTTCAGATTGCGGATCTTCGCGGTGGTGACACTCTTGAAGGGCGTTTCCTCGCCCGAAACGTCGGCCAGTTCCGAATCCCAGATCACCTTGATCTTGGGGTGGGCGAAAAGGCGCTCCTGCATGATGCGCTCGGCGCGGAAGGAGTCGCGGCGGTGCACCACAGTCACCTCGCTGGCGAAGTTGGTGAGGAACAGCGCTTCCTCCACGGCGGTGTTGCCGCCGCCGATCACCATCACCTTCTTCTGGCGGTAGAGGAAGCCATCGCAGGTGGCGCAGGCGGAAACGCCGAAGCCCTGGAAATGCTTCTCCGAGGGCAGGCCCAGCCACTTGGCTTGCGCGCCCGTGGCGATGATCAGCGCATCGCAGGTGTAGGTGGCGCCGGAATCGCCCGTCAGCCGGATGGGCGAGGCGCGCAGGTTGACGGCGGTGATGATGTCATTCTCCACCTCGGCCCCCATGTGCTCGGCCTGGGCCTTCATCTCGTCCATCAGGGCGGGGCCCTGGATGCCCTTGGCAAAGCCGGGGTAATTCTCGACATCGGTGGTGATGGTCAGCTGGCCGCCCGGCTGCAGGCCGGCGATCACCAGCGGCTTCAGCATGGCGCGCGCCGCATAGATGGCGGCGGTGTAACCCGCCGGGCCGGAACCCAAAATGATGACGCGTGCGTGGCGAGACGGCATGGAAAACCTCGATGAAGGGAGAGCTATGACGAATTAACATAGCTCATATCGGCGCTGGAACAAGGGGGGCACAAGACCTAGCGGGTGAATTTTCCGGCCCATCAACAGGTTGTAACTGACCAGCGGGGCCTACGCCCGGCAGGGCGGCACCGCGCCGCAGTTGCAATGCCATGCGCCGCATTATATTAGCATCGTCTAATATAAGGAGAATGACCCATGAATGTTGATCGTGCAGTGATGGCCTTTGCGGGCTGTGTGGTTCTGGCCTCGGTTGTGCTGGCGCAATTTGTTTCGCCCTGGTGGCTGCTGCTCACGGCTTTTGCGGGGGCCAACATGCTGCAGGCCTCGCTCACCGGCTGGTGCCCGGCGGCGCTGGTGTTCAAGCGCGCCGGCTGTTCGGTGGGCACGGCTTTCAAATAAGCAGGGGCTGGGAAAAGCCCCGCGCCCTCAGCGGAATGACTTTTCAGGGAAAAGTCATTCTCGCCCAAGCATTCCTTGCCGA
>JAGWTZ010000050.1 GCA_028868695.1 Alphaproteobacteria bacterium
GTTCTGGCCGGCCCCATGTTGCATGAGCATGTCGGCTGGAAAAGCTGGGCTGCCGTGGCGATCGGCCTGGCGGGGGTGATGATTACCCTCCAACCAGGCACGGCACTGTTCAACCCCGCCGCGTTGCTGTCGCTCGTCTCGGCCTGCGCTTATGCCACCGGGCAATTGCTGGCCCGCAAGTTCGGCGCCGCCTCGCAGGTATCGGTGATGGTGTTCTACCAGAACTGGGTTTACTTGCTTGGCGCAGCGCTGATTGCCGCGGTGGTGGCGGCGCTCGGCCTCAAGCCCGTTGGCAACCCGAGCATCGACTTCCTGCTGCGCGCCTGGGATTGGCCCAGCTGGCATGACGCGTTTCTCATGGGCATCTGCGGCGTGATTGCCGCCTTCGGCTCCACCTTTCTGGCCAATGCCTATCGCATCGGCGTTGCCAGTGTGGTCACGCCCTTTGAATACACCGGCATGATCTGGGCCTGCACCTTTGGCTTTCTTTTCTTCGGCGAAATTCCGCGCGCCACCACCATCATGGGCATGGCGCTGATTGCGCTGGCGGGCATCCTTTCATTGCGCGCTGCGGCCACCGCCCAAAAGTCGGCCGACATCCAAACATGACTTTGAAATGCAATTGCAATCATGTTGCAGCGCACGGAAAGTTTGCGCCAACACCTTTCCAAAGCGCGGTTTTTTGCATTAGTCTGCACGCATGAACACCACTGCTGCTTCCCGCCGGGTCTCAAACCCGATTTCGCTTTCTGATGTCCGCGATTGCATCCTCAAAGGCATGAATGATTTCGCCGCCGCCCCTGCATGGGGTATTTTTTTTGGCGGCGGCTTCGCGCTGGCCGGCTATGCGCTGATCATGTTGCTCGAGTATTACCGCTCAGTCTGGCTGATCCTGCCGCTCGCCCTGGGTTTCCCGCTGATCGGCCCATTCGCCGCCGCCGGTGTCTATGAAGTGAGCCGCCGCCTTGCCGCCAAGCAGCCGCTCGAGTGGACCGCCATCCTCACGGTGATCTTCCGCCAGAGCCAGAAGGAAATGGCCTGGATGGCCTTTGCCGTGCTTTTCATTTTCTGGGTGTGGATCTACCAGGTGCGCCTGCTGCTGGCGCTGTTCATGGGCTTCTCCGCCTTCTCCAGCATGGATGGCATGCTGCAAGCCTTCACCTCGCCGCAGGCCGCGCTGTTCCTGGCAACGGGAACTGCCGTTGGTGCGGCGCTGAGCTTTGTGCTGTTTGCCACCACGGTGATCTCCATGCCCATGCTGCTTGACAGGGAGGTGGACTTCGTCACTGCGATCATCACCTCCTGGCGCACGGTGCTGGAAAACCCGGTGGCCATGCTGGCCTTTGGCCTTTGCGTGGCGGGGGCAACCTTCATCGCCCTGGCGCCGTTCTTCCTGGGCTTGTTTCTCGCCTTCCCGGTTCTGGGCCATGCGACCTGGGCCCTTTACAAGCGCGCCATTCCGCCGCGCTGATATTCACGGCTGCTCGCTCTAAGTATGCAGCAGCGAATTGACGATAAGGATGAGCCATGTCCAAGACGATGCAGGAATTTCTGAATGCCGCCCGCGCCGAGGTGCCCACCATCTCGCGCGAAGAGGTGAAAGCGCTGATGGGCAAGCACGATGTGGTGATCCTTGACGTGCGCGACGCCTCCGAAGTGGCCGCCTCCGGAAAGGTGAAAGGCGCCATCAATATTTCGCGGGGTCTCATTGAGTTCAAGGCCGACCCCGAGTCGCCTTACTACGCGCCGGAGCTGAAGCCGGAAAAGACCATCATCACCTATTGCGCCTCGGGCGGCCGATCGGCGCTGGCCGGCAAGACCCTGAAGGAAATGGGCTACAACAAGGTTTTCAACCTCGGCAAGTTCCAGGAATGGAAGGATGCAGGCGGCGAGGTCGAGTAGCCCCACCGCCTTGGCCCGCGCGCTATGGCTTCTGCCCGCCGCGCTGGCGCTTTGCCTTGCCGCACCGGCCGCCGCGCAATCCGTGCTGGCGCTGCCGGCGGCCATCACCCGCCTCATCACCCAGGCCACGCTGGTCACCACCACCAAGCACCACCGGCCGGGTGACCCGCTGAATGTCGCCCTCGTCGGCAGCCGGGAGGAGATCACCGCCGCCATGCAGGCCGCGGGCTGGCAGGTTCCCGTGCCGGTGTCGTTGCGCTCCGGCGCCAAGATCGTGGCCAGTGTCGCCATCCGCCACACCTATTTCACCGCCCCGGTCTCGGCGCTCTACTATCTCGGCCGCAAGCAGGATCTCGCCTTCGAGAAGGAAGTGGGCCACAGCGCCAGCCGCCGCCACCATGTGCGCTTCTGGAAGCTGCGGGATGACGGGCCGGATGGCCGCGCCCTGTGGCTCGGTGCTGCCACTTTTGACAGGGGTGTCGGCCTCTCGCACCGCACCGGCGTTGTCACCCACCACATCGATGGCAATGTCGATGCCGAGCGCGCCTTCCTCATGGATGAGCTGAACCGCGCGCTGCGCCTCACCGCGCTGCAGCTGCTGCCTGGCCACGGCCCCATCCGCGCCCGCAATGGCGGCGGCGATGCCTATTGGAGCGATGGCAATGTCGAACTCGCCATCATCGCCCCGGGTGCCGCAGCCCAGGCCCAGCCCGCCGCCGCGCCTGCGGCACCCGCCGCCCAGCCCTAGGCCCGCCCGCCGCATTTCCCGCCCCGCGTGCAAGACCAGATGCGGCGCAGCGCGAAATCGTGTTAGCCTCGGCCCAGGGGGCACCAAGCTGGGAGAGTGCAATGACCACCGAACTGACTTATCTTGCCTTTACCGCCATCCTCACGGCCTCGCTGTGGGTCGTCTATATCGCCTGCCAGGTGCAGACCAACGGCGCGCTGACGCCGCAGAACTATGTGGACCCGGCACCACGCCCCGTGCCGCTGTGGGGCCAGCGCGCCCACCGCGCCTATCTCAACGCCGTGGAAGCCTTCGCGCCCTTCGCCGCACTGACGCTGATTACCCACATCGCCAACAAGGAAACCTCAACAACAGCCTGGCTGGTGATGGCCTATTTCTGGCTGCGGCTGCTGCATGCGGTGGTCTATTGGTTTGCGGTGCCCTACATCCGCACCATCTCCTTCACGCTGGGCTGGCTCTGCGTGGTGGGCCTGTTCTGGCATGTGATCAGCTGACGCTTGCGCGGGGCCAGCCGCGCTTTGGGCATGGCTGTGCCTTGGGTGGCTTCGTGGCGTTCGAAACCGGAGGGGAAGAAGGGAGACGCGTGGGGTAACTCACGCGGTGCGACTTTGTTTAGAGTCGCGGAGGAAATGCGTTGGGTTGCCCCACGCGCCGGCAGGAATTGAGCATCAGGTGAACTGTCAGTCCGCCCCTTTGGGTCTGGGGTGGTGAAGTCTTTGGACTTTGCCACCCGAGGTGATCCATCTCACTTCCCGCTTGGGGGAAGCCTGATGGGGGACACCAGAGGCCTTGCCATAGCAGCCCGGGTCTTAGTGCCCGAGGAAGTTCAACCTGGCTCCCGGTGGAGATGGTGCACGATACACCTTCCAGCAGGCCTGCCGCCTCTCTCCGCCCAGCTCACCGTCGCGAACAGGACCCCGGTGGAGAAAGACGGGAAGGCAGCTAGCACATCCTAGGAATAAAAGCAAGTTAAATCTGCTCCCACCCTATTCCCCATCTCTCTCCATCGGCGGGCCTGACCCGCCGATCCAGCCTGAATGTCTGGCTCCCGCTGGATGGGCGGGTCAAGCCCGCCCATGGAGAGGGATGGACCGAGCCTGTGGCCAAGCGGGATTCCGCGTCGCGCGCAAACCCATCATGGCTGTCGATGGACTGCTGCAATAGAAAGAAAACTATCGCACTTTCCACGAAGCTAATTCCTCTCGCAAACTAGGGTCGCTCGCCAGATCTAAAATTGCACCTGCCGCTAACTTGCTTTTCTTTCTGCGCTTTTTTAGCGCAGGCAAAAGGAGCAGGCGACTGTCGCCGAGAGAACGCTCCTTGAGAAGGGAGATCAGTTCGGGCAAAGTTTCATCTGTAACCACAGCAGCGAGCGCGCAAGCTAGACCATCTTTGGCACCAAAGTTCTGCTTAATGGTGTCTCCGATTGCGACAATCCCCATTCCCAATGGAGCATTGCGATATTCCGCAACAAGCATGGGCCAAGCGGCACGCACTGCCGGGTCGGGCACCGCCAACGCACGCGCAATGCCATCTCTAATCACATCTGAGTATGGCATTCGCAAATGCCTCAGCAAAATGGGAATTGCTTTGGGATATGGAGCACTACTATTGACCAAATCCCAGCATGAACTCACATCCACGCCAACATTGCGCAACTCCGCCAAAAGCACTTCTTCCTCAATCCTGATACGTGCGGCACGCGCCGACCGCATTTGCTCAGCCGCTTGCCTTCGCGCAACAAAATCTGCGTCGCTTTCCAGCTTTGAAATTAGCTCTGCTGCTGTCGACTTTGAATGCCTTCTAAGGCTCATTGTGGGATACTCCGCAAAATAATTGTTCCATTGCTGATTTCATGCTGCAATGGACCAGAGAGTTCAGTGCTTGAACGGGTGAACAGATGAAATGCCAGTCCCTCCTGTTTGGCAAACGCCAAATACTCGCGCAATTGCTTGGTAAAGCTCAGTTTTGCAACATTCTTAATTTCACTCAATGTAGCTTCAGCTCTGTTTAGACCATCGGGCACTAGCGTAGAACCATTGAATTTAACTGCAATCTTTTCACCAATGTCAAAAACACCACGAACGGCTGCTTCCCCCTCTCGTCCAAGCCTGACAGATAATTGAATACCTGTTTCTTCCTCACCTCCAGGAATGAGCATTGTGCCAACTGCTGTAATTGTCTCAAGCTGCCGATACTGCGAAATTAGTGGCTGTCCTCGGGGTGACATTCGTGGGTTCAGATGGCAGGCACCCATCGTGCAAACCTGGTTTTGGTACAACGTCCATTGGGCAGGTGACATGATCAATGGGTTCCGATGTGTCAGCAACCAATGCGGTTTCAAATGGGAGTTGCGTTCAAGCAAGCGTTTCAGCTGTTCGCGTTTAATCGCTTCCTCACGCTGCCTCTGTTGCTCTTTGGACATCGTGATGCCCACATGCCCATTGGGATCACTCCCATTGATGGGATCATTGAAGGCATAGGCGTAGCGGTTGGTGCCCACACCGGGCTCCATGGGGTCAAACGTGTCGGGGGTGAGGAAGCGGCCAAGCAGCGGGTCGTAGTATCTCGCCTGCAGATATTCGAGGCCGGTCTCGGCATCGAAGCGCTGATTGATATAAGCCTTGCCGTTCAGCACCTGGCTGCCATTCGAGGTGAGCGGCGCGCCGAAGGGGCCGTAATCCGCCCGGATCAACCCTTGGCCGCCCGGCATGAAGCTGATCAGCCGGTTTGATGACAAATGATCCTTGTGCCCCCAAGAGGTGACGGCCCCTTCGCGCTTGGCATCCTGCGTGAGCCATGAGGTGGCCAGCCCCGATGGATTGGCGGCATTGACCAGCACATCGGCATCGGGCGAGAGATAGTAATCCCCCTGCGCCAGCGCGCCAGAGCCTGTCAGCTTGGCGGCGCGCGATGTATCCGGCGCGTAAGTGAAGAAGGCAGTGTTGCCGTTCTGGGAGACCGAGACGGGCCGGTTCTCCAGATCATAGGCCAGGCTGCGCGCCGGCAGCGGGCCGGGGCCATCGGGATCATAACCCGTGATATTGCCATTGCCGTCATAAGCAACCGCCGCGCCGCAGATGCTCACCGGGCCATGCGGGTGGCCAGAGGAAGCCCCCTGTGGCGGATAGGTAAGATTGGGTGCCGCGGCCGAGCCTGCGCAGAGGCCGGAGTTGTAAATCATGTTGCCGGCATCGTCATAGGCGAAGCTGCGGCTTTCAGAAGCCGTGCCGGCATTGCTGGCGCTGGTGAGGCGCTCCAGCGTGTCATAGCCATAGGCCCAGCTCCTGGTCACATCGGGCGAGGTGATGGCGCTGATCATGCCCTTGGCGTTGCGGGTGTAGTTCAGGTCTTGCAGCGTGGCAGCCCCTTGCGTGGTGAGCACCCGCGTGAGGAAGCCGCGCGCGTCATTGTAGCTGTAGCTCGTGGCTGTGCCGTTGCCGTAAGCGATTTGCGTCACCTGGCCGCGCGCATTGTAGCTGGTGGCGGAGACAAAGCTGGCAGGCTCTGTGGCCGAGGCCGTGTTGGCATTGGCCACGGCATTGAGGCGGCCAGCAAGATCATAGGTGTAAAGCCCGCTCCACGTGCCATCGGCCAGCTGCTTGCGCTTGAGTGCGCCATCCGGCCAATATTCCGAGGCCAGCGCCACATCCTTGGGCGGGGCCGCGCCAGTGGGGTTCACATGGGTGGCAAGCGCCTCGCGCCCGGCCACATCATAATCAAACCGGCGGATGACCGACTGGGCGGGAAGGCCATTCAGCGCCGGAACCACCCGGCTGGCGCTGGTGAGCTTGCCCACATTGAAATAGCCAGGGCGCGCCTCGTCATAAGTGTTGGTTGTGGTTTCCGTGGGCTTGCCCGCGGCACTGACCGTCTTCTGCGTGACGCGCGAGAGCGCGTCATAACTCAGCGCCGTGACCGCGCCCTTGGCATCGGTTTGGCCAACGAGGCGGCCAGCACCATCATAGCTGTAGGACCATGCGCCGAGATCAGGGTCACTCACGCTGACGCGGTGCGAAAGCCCGTCATAGGCGTAAGACCAGCTGTTGGAACTGGCATCGCTGACGCCGGTGATGCGCTCCAGCGCGTCGCGGGTGAGGGCGATGTCGGTGACCCACTTGGCGCCGTCATACCTGTAGCGGGCCAGAAGCTGGCCGCGCGCATCATTGTAGAGCGAAGTGGCATGGCCGAGCTCGTCCACGACATAGGGGTTATCGACAGAAAGTTTGCCGGCGGGCACATAATAGCTGGTTGTGGTGCTGGTGCCGTCGGGATTGGTGGTCTTGATCGGCCTGTCCAGCGCATCATAAGTGAAGCTGGTGACGTTTTGTGGATCACTGTCAAAATAGGGCGCGGTTTGTGAGGCAACCTGGCCGCGGGCGTTGTAGGTTGTCGCCGTGAAGATATGCGTGGAGGCTGTCGCATCAATCCGCTTGGCATAGCTGCGGCCGAACCCATCAAGATAATCGACATGGTTGTTGCCAGCACTTTGGCCGCCAGCGGGATACTGCACGCTGTCGACATATTGCGCCCAACTGGCCGTGGAGCCGAAGCCCACATAATAGGTCGCCGTCCAAGCGCCACCGGGCAACCAACGTGTTGTCTCCCGGCACAGCGCGTCATATTGGAAAGAGGTCACCTGGCCGTTGAGGTCCGTCTGTGTGAGCGGCTGCCCGCAGACATAGTCCCATGTGGCAGTGGTCTTGAACCGGGTGTCCGGCGTGGCCAGCCAATAGGGCGGCAGATCGGTTTCCACCACATAGAGATTGAGGGCGGCATCATAGACCTGGCGCGTGAAGCCCACCGCATCCCACTTGCCGGTCTGGTTCCCGAACCCGTCAAAACTAGCGCCGCCACCCACCCAGGTGCTGCCGGATTGCCATGATGAGAATTGCGTTGCGTCGCAGGCCGTGGGAGGCGTCGCGGTGCTGGAGGCGCCGTCAAGGAAACGGCTCTCGCTTTGCAGGCGCGTGCCCGCCGCCGAGGTTCCGGAATAGACGTCTTGCCCAGTGGGGCAAGCCACCACATAGTCATTCGTGTTGGGCGTGAAGGAGATGGTGGTAAACTTGTCGTCTGCTGCACTGGCCATGGAGCCAAGGTCACGCACCCCAATCTTGTTGCCGAAGGCGTCATGGTCAAACTCTTCGCGCGTGGTGGAGCTGGTGTTGAACACCGGGTCGGTGAGCGTTATTTGGTGCGAGATTTCCTGGCAGAACAGTGGTGCAACGGTATTGCTGGCGATGCCCACCTTCTCGCTCTTCAGGAGCTTGCCTGTGCCAATCACATCAGAATAGTGATCCACCTGCGTGGTGCGCCCCAGGCAGGCGGCAGATTGGTGATAAGTTGAGACAATGGTGGGCCGCGCCGTCTCTCCGGCATTGGCCGGCAGCGTCTCGGTGATGGTGCGGAAGCCCATGAATTGGCGCTCGCCCGCATTCCACGCGCCGCCCGCGTAGTCAAAATTGGTGGTGCCCACCGTGCCACGGCCATCATCCTCGGTGACCGAGGCCACCAGCTGCATGACAAAGGGAATATGTGAATCTTTGGTGCCCGGCGAGGCGCGGTAAGTCACACTCTCCTTGCCACCCAGGGGCTGGGTGATAGAGGTGAGAAGATCAGGGACAGGGCCGGAGTTTTTGTAGAGGGTGGAGGAGAAGATGCTGCCACTTTGTGGCGCCGGAGTTAACAAATGATCCGTGAGCCCATCTCCATCAAAATCGCCAAACTCGTAAGTTCCGGTTGTCAAACCAAGGTTCTGATTGTTAACACCTTGCGCCACAGGCCAAGGCTGGTTTGCAGGTATTGCGGCGCCTAGGATCGGTCCATGGCCCACGTTGCGAACCACGTGCCAAGTTGAACCATCTCTCATGTAGATGTCTGCAAAGCCATCACCATCGAAATTGGCGGCACCAAATGTTGGAGGCAATGGGCCGCCATTGCCACCTGCGCCCCCACCACCTACCCAGCCGGAAAAGCCTGTTGTTGGCAAATTGGTGAAACCACCAATTATGTTTGCTTGAGCGGTCGCTGCTTGTCCGCTCATCAAGAAGCCATTGCCCTGAGAGGCGAATGCAGCGACCCCTAGTGAAGTTGTGGAAGCGGGGTAGACAAAAATCAGGTCAGTATTGCCGTCACCGTTTGCATCGGCCAGAAGCCAACCGGTGTTGTCAAAATTGCAGCCAGCACACGCCATTGACTGCGGCAACTGTGGCACAAAATTGGAGCCCGTCGACAGCCAGATGCGGCCATTCCAACTCCCGTTGGCAAACCAATGTTCCAGCAAGTCTGTCTTGCCGTCACCATTAAAATCCCCCATATCAACTCGGTTAGTCAGATTAATTGGCGCAAATTTGTTATCATTGGTGCCATCTGGAATATAGGCGCTGGAGTTCGAATACTTGCTTGGAATTGCGGGGTGAACCCACGATGCGGCAGCCATGCCCGCACTTGTGCTCAAATACACGCTGTTGGCATCGGTCATGACCCAATCGGTCTTGCCATCACCATTAATGTCAGCAGCATAGGCAACCTTGGTGGCATCAAATGGATTTGAGAACAGGTTTACACTGGTGTTCCCTTTTATCGACCACGCCGCTTGCGTAGGAGTTGCCGTGTACCATGACAAGCTGTTGGCGCCTCCCTGCTGAACATAATTTGGGCTGGAGCAAACAAAATCATCTGAGCCATCGCCGTTATAGTCACCGACAGGAATTGTGACCGGTACGGGTACACTAATAAACGGTGAAGTACCTGGGTGGCAAAACTGTGTGTTGAACGTAATGCTGCCATTGTTGTTCGGGTTCTTCAGTATTGGAGCATTGGCGGCCCCAGTTGCAAAAAGCACGTCCCCACCGGAGTAGGTAGTGTAAGTTGTGTTACCGCCTCCTTGTGCGTTGCTGGTGCCTGCGGTCACCGTGACTATTAGTGGTTGGATGAAATCATTTTTCAGGCCGTCCCCATTGAAATCACCAACTTGAGTGACCGCGGGACCAACAGGAGAAGTGGCCGATGGACTTGGCACCTGCCCCCACCCCACACTCGCAAAACCTGGCCCTGCTGCGCCGCCTGTGATGTCTGAGTAGGTGATCTTGGTGGGCGGCAGGGATGTGCCGCCTGTGACTGCGTTGCCGGAAATCAGTGCGTCTCGGCCAAATTCCTGCACCTGTGTGAGGCGCGACAGGCCTGTGGATGGTGATGTTTCATAGCTGAGCGCATAGGCGCGCAAGAGGGCAGAGCCGGTGGTGGCGCCAATGCCGTTCTCCACTTCAATGGTCTTGATCCGCTGGGTGATGGAGCGGATGTCCTTGCCTGTGGCATAGGTGATGACATCGGGCCGCGTCTCGGTAAGAAACGTGACGCGCGAAACTGGTGCGGCTGCGCCCTGGTTGAAGGCAGAGATGGTGGAGAGCGTGCATTCAGCCGCACCCGCCGTGCAGGCATAGGCATAGTCAACATGGTTGCCATGGCGATCAACCACCGAGGAGAGATACCAGCGGAAAGTTTGGTTGGGGTCAGTTGTCTCTTGCGTCTTGTAGATGGATTTGATGCCAGTGCCGGAGGTGATCTCCCAGCTGTTGTTGCCCGTGTTCTGGCGGATGCGTTGGTAGGTTTCGATATGCCCGGCATAAGCCACAAGGCTGGCATTGCCCGTCACATCGGCTTGATAGGCGCATGAGGGTGTGGCAGAAGGGCTTTGCACCTCGGCGCATTTGAGTAATTCTTCGCCGTCCAACGCGAAGCTGTCTTGCGCAAAGCCCGCCTGACCCCAAGCCGGAACACCACGCGCACTCACCGCCTTTTCACTTCCTGCCGCAGGTGTGAGCGTGCCAGAGGTCCGCTGAATGACAGGCACGCCTTCGAGCGACCACCCCACACCCAAAATTCCGCCCGGGCCGGAAATGTTGCGCGCGCCGCGCGCGCTGTCGTAGGAAAGCGCCAGCTTCGGTTCCAGCCCGCGAAAGGCGGGCACCTCCAACGCAATGCTCTTGCGGTAGGACCCGTTCCACGCGGTGAGCGGCACCTCTGGCCCCTTGGCAGGATTGGGGTCAGCCAGCGCTGCACTGAACATGATGCCCGGCGCCAAACTGGCGAGTGCCACAACCATCACAACTAGCCGCTGCGGCAGGCGCGCCAATTGCGCCCCAAAGCCAAGCTGAACCCGTTTCGCGTTCCGGCACTGCATGCTGCCCTCCATGCGGTCTATGGCAGGGCAACGGCGGCCTGCACCTGCCCTGTGGCTAAAACATGGATGAAAGTTCAGGAAGCTGACAAGTGCCCAAAGTTGCAGAAACAGAGTAATCCACAACTTTATCGCTAGGGGCGATTGCCTTCCCCGCCCCGGCGCGCGAGGATGAAAGAGTCACATCACAGGGAGGCTGATGGTGCCCAACATTCTCCGCAAGGCTTGTGCTGTTGCCGCAATGGCAGGCTTGGCCACATGTTGCCTGGCGCGCAGCGCTGAGGCCGCCTCACTCGCTTTCAAGGTCAACAACAAGACAGGCCAGCAGGTCAACGCCATCACCGTCACGCCGAAATCTGGCGGGGCGGCCCAATCAATTCTGGCCTCGCCAATTGCAGCGGGGGTGATGTTCGCCATTCCGGCTTTCACGCCTGCCGCCGACACTTGCGTATTCACCCTCAGCTACACCCTGGCCTCCGGCAAGGTGGCAGCATTGGCGGATGTTGACCTTTGCCAGACCGAGCAATTCATTCTGCAATGAGCCTCGATGCGCCTTTGACAGCAACCATCATTCTTGCGCTGCAATTGATCGCGGTGTGCTGGTTTGATTGGCGCAGCCTGCGCATCCCCAATGCGTTGAATGCAACCATTCTGTTGACCGGCACGGCCACTGCAGCTGCCCTGTTTGCGGCGCCGCTGGGCGCCAGCCTGTTCAAGGCTGCTTGTGTGTGGCTCTCCTTCTTCATCCTGGCCAAGGCCTTTGAAAACCTGCGCGGCAGGCAGGGCTTGGGCGGGGGTGACATCAAGTTCCTTGCAGCCGCCAGCACGTGGATCAACCTTGAGACTCTGCCCTGGGCCGTTTTGATCGCATCCCTATCAGCTTTGGCCCTGATCGGCGCCAAGGCAATGGTCTCTGGGGCAGCCACCGCGGCGCAGCGCCACGCTTTTGGGCCGCATCTTTCCCTCGGCCTGTTCAGCACCTGGCTGGCCTTTGCCGGAGCGCCCACGACATGAGGCACGCAGGCAGCACTTCAATGGCTGGCAGACATGCGCGTAACGATGCCGGCTTCACATTGGTGGAAATGCTGGTGGTGCTGGGCATCATAGTGCTGCTGGCTGCCATGGTGGCGCCACAGGTGATCCGCTATCTCGGCACCGCCAAGAGCCAGACTGCCGCCATCCAGCTGAAGAACATTGAAAGCGCGCTGGAACTCTACTACCTCGATGAAGGGCAATACCCCTCACAGAATGACGGCCTCAAGGCGCTTGTCGAGCAACCCGCCAACGCACCCGCCTGGCATGGCCCCTATCTGAAAAAGGGATCTGGCACGGTTGACCCTTGGGGCAGGCCATATCTCTACAAACAGCCCGGAGAACATGGAAATTTTGATCTTTCCAGCCTTGGCAGAGACGGCCAAGCCGGTGGCGAGGGCGAAGACAGGGACCTGCAAAACTGGTGAAGGCACGCGGGCAGTCCAAGCCAGCGCAAGAAAAAGCTGGCGGGCCTTCCGCCGAAAGCGGCTTCGTGCTGGTTGCCACCATCTGGGTCTGCGGGCTCTTGGCGCTGGCCACCATTGCCTTCACGGTTCAAGCCAAAACCAGCAGCCTGCTGGCGCGCAACATTGTCTTTGGCCGCCAAGCCCAGGCCTATGCCGACGGCATGGTGACGCTGCTGGCAGCGCGTTTGTCTTCAGGCGCACAAACCCAGGTGATGAGCCTGGATGGTACGCCAGCGCAATGCGTCTGGCCCAAAGGCATCCGCATCCTCTATGCGATCCAGGACCAGGCGGGCCTGATTGATTTGAACGCTGCCAATCCCGGCCTCGTGGCCCATGCATTGGCGGGCCTGGGGGCCAGCCAAGCCGATAGCGCTTCTTTGGCGCAAGCCATCGACGCCTTTAAGACTGGCAGCAAGGGCGCACCCTTTGAAACGCCTGATGAATTGGATCAGCTTCCCGGGATTGGCCCGGCGTTATTCGCAAAGTTGCGTGCCGTTGCGACAGTCTATTCACAAAGCCCTGGGCTGGACCCGCAGCATGCACCAAACATTCTGAAACAAGCCCTGCAGAGTTCCGGCCTGACGCCTGAGCAATATGCGGCACCCTCTCCCAACAAGACATTTGCCATTGACGTTGTGGCGGTGACGGAAGCCGGAGCCAAGTTTCACCGCCATGTGGTCATTGCCTTGGTTCAACAGCCAAACAAGCCTTTTGCGGTGCTAGACTGGGAACAGGCCAAGAATGCCGGAGAGGCGCAGGCCACTGACGCCGCCGCACCACCCTGCTTCAAATGAGCCACGAGCTTGTCAGTTGAAAATACGGGTCAACTCACCGCCTGCGCTGGGATAGGTGGCCGGCACCCGGGGGGCGTCAATCGACAGCTGCCGGCGGAATTCGGCTGTCACCTGCCGCGCCTCGGTCATCGAGCGGATGACGCGCGGCCTCACAAACATGATGAGTTCAGTGCGAGAGAGCGTGTCTTGCTTGTTGCGGAAAGCTGCACCAAGCAGCGGAACATCCCCCAGCACAGGAACCTTGGATTTGGTGACGTTCTCCCTATCCTGGATCAATCCGCCAAGCGCCAAGGCCTCGCCGTTGTTGACCACAACCGAAGTCGTCATCTTGCGTTGCCGGATGGTGGGCGAGTCGATCCCGGAGGTGGTGGTCTTGACCACGGTTGAGACCTGTTGCTCGATGTCCAGCGTAACCACGCCACTGTCATTCACCCGCGGCGTGATGTTCAAAATCACGCCGGTGTCCTTGAGTTCAACGTTGGATACGATTGGCGCCCCGGCGGCCCCTACCCCTTGGGCGGTTTGCGTCACAACTGGCACCTGGTCACCCACCTGCAGGGTGGCCTTCTTGTTGTCCAGCACCACCATCGAAGGCGCCGACAGCACTTTGACATTGGTCACGCTCGACAGGGCATTGAGGGAAAAGGCAATGTCGTTGGCCTTGAGAAAATAGGAAAAGCCAGGGAAAACCGGTGACGCCGCCCCATTGGCCGCGTCACTGAATCCGCCACCACCTGAGGAATTGTTGCCAAGGAACCAGCGCACGCCAAATTTCAAATCATCATCCAGCGAGACTTCGGCGATGACCGCCTCAAGCAGCACCTGATTTGGCACTGAATCAATTTGCGCCAGCACATTTTGGATGCGGTCAAACTGCTGGTCCGAACAATAGACAAGCAAGGCATTGTTGGCGTCATCGGCAACCACCCTGATGTGATTGGGCCGCACCGGGTCTGCCAATGCTGCATCATTTTGGTCAGCCGGAATGACATCTATCCCAACCTTTGGGGTTTCAGGCCCGCCCACTGGCGCGGCCGCGCCCTGCTGGCCCTGCGCGGCTTGTGGCGCCACATTGGCGGCGGCGGACTGGTATTTCGGTGCAACGTCCCCCTGCGCCCCGCCGCCTTGGCCACTCTCGAAGATCTGTTCCAGCAGCTTTGCAAGCTCGGTCGCATTGCGGTTTTGGATATGATAGACATGCAAATTGTCTTCACTTGATTGTGCCAGAACGTCCATCTTCTTGATCCAGCGCTCTGCCTCCTTGAGGTATTTGGCGCGCGAGGAAATCACCAGCACGGAGCGCAGGCGGTTGTTGGGAACAAATTTCAGCACGCCTTTCAGCGGGCCTGACCGGGTTTCAAACACCTGCTCCAGATCTTGCACTATCGCGCCCGGCGAAGATGATTTCACCGGAATAAGCGCGAATGACATGCCCCGCATCCAATCCACGTCAAATATGGAAATGGTTTCGCGAATGGCATCCAATTCACTGGGGGAACCAGAAAGGATGAGGGCGTTGCGGCGCGGGTCCACATGCACCAACATGCCCTGCGGCAACATGGGCGCGAGCACCTCATTCATGTTTTCAGCCGATACATAGCGCAGCGGAATGATCTGCGGCCCAAAGCCGGAGGCTGGCGTGGCATTCTCTCCCGTGGAGAGCGGACTGGTGGAGCGGCCAGCCTCTTGAAGCGGCACAACCTTGAAGTTGCCGCCATCATTCACCAGCGCGGCACCATTCTCCCGCAGCACACCTTCGAACATGGAAAGCAGGCGCATGCGGCTGACAGGCTTGGAAATTTGCAGAGTGACAGTGCCTTGCACCCGCGGGTCAACGCTGTAGTTGAATTTGAGCAGATCCCCCAGCACGGCCTTGGCGGCCTGCACCATGGGTGCGCCGACCAGATTCACCGTGACATCGGAAGGCCCGGTATCCTTGGCCATATCAGGCAAACGCTGCGGATTCCCGACAAGCTGGTCATTGCCATTTTGGGTAAATCCTTGGAATGCGCCTGCACCACCCTGGGCTTGTAGACTCAAGTATTTTTCGAGCCGCGCCTCCTTGTTGATGGCCGGAGACGGGCCTGTTGAATCCAATTTGTCATCCAGCAAGCCTTGTGCGGTTGGGGAGGCGGCACAGGCTGAAACCAGCAGGCAAAGAAGCAGGCAGGTGGCCCGAGCCCCCCGGACAACAGCGCAGTCTGAAGTTGTTTTGAACGGCCCCCACATGCTTTGACTGTATGCGTGAAATCAGGGGGCTCCTACTGGCTTTGCCAAGTTGTCCACATAAAGTGGCACGACGGCTTTCTCTTCGCCACTGCGCAGCTCAACCTGTTTCTGATCGATGGCAACAATGCTCCAGCCGGACAATGCCTCACCCACTCCATACCAATCACCTTGCGGCTTCTCGGGCGTGATGAGCAACGCCTTGGCACTCGCTCCGGCCAGCGAAACGCCCAGCAGCCTGAACTGGCGGGCGTCAATTTGCGGCGGTGGCGCAGGCGGCGGTGGCGCGGCTGCCGGCACCAGCGCCGGCACAGCGGCGGCCTGAACAACGGGCACGAATGGCTTGCGGTTCATGCGAAACAATGGTGCCTGCAGGGCTGCGTCAAAGATCACAGGCTCCGCAAGATTGAAGGTGGGGGATTTCGCACCCGCGTCAGGCTGCCAGCCTGCCACTGGCCTATCTTGAAAATTCGGAAGCGTGGCTGAAAGGAAATACGCCGCCACCGCAGTGAACCCAGCGGCTGCCATCAGTTCCGCCAAAGCCAAGACTTTCAAGTGGCTGCTTTGCATGGTTCAGCCCCCTTCCCTCGTTCTTGCCGAAACCTGCATCTCGAAATTCATTGGGATTTCGCTGCTCTGGTCCGGAATCTGCGCTGCGGGATTGCTGGCCACGAGCCTGTCGAGAAACAGCGCCGGCCGCGCAGCATCAAGCGCCTTCAGAAACTCAAGAAAATTGGGATAGGTGCCGGAAAGCTGCAAGCTTAAACCTATCATTGATTTCCCCGGCATAGCCAGATTTTCTGATCGCAACACCTGCATGGCATGTGCATCGGCCAATGTCTTGACGGACGTGGCAAGTGCGGCATCTCGCGCCGCGCCAGTGGCACCCGCAATGAAATTGGAGGCATCCAAGGTTATGGCAGGGGTTGTCTGCGCCGCAGAATAGGACGCCACAGCCCGCATGCGGTCATAACTATTGAGACGTGCCGCAACTTGATCTGCCCACACACCATACTGCAGCCAAAGCACCAGTGCTGCCATCAGTGCAGCGCTGCAGAATGCCACGGCAGGCAACAGGCCCAGTCTCCGCTGCAATGCATGCAAGGCAAAAGCCGGACTCATGACGAAGGGTCCTTCAGCGTGAATTTGACAATGAAATGCGACTGGACCTCACCTGGCCCACTGACCACCGGTGCTGCAAAGCCAACATCCTTCGCCAGACCCGAAGATTCCAGTGCCGGAATCAGTGATTCAGGCAACGCTGACAGGCCATCAAGCGTGACACTGGCACCATCAATGGACAAAGTGGTGAGAAAGGTGTTGCTGGGCAAGATGTGGCCGAGCGCTTCTAGGAGCAGCATGCGGCGCGCTGAGCCCGCGCGGGCCACTTCAAACTCAGCCAGCTGTGACTGGGCAAAAGCAGCTTGTTGCAGGCCATCGCGCACTTTCTTGGCCGCCACTTGCACCTGCGCCGTTTCCTGCTGCAATTGCTGATCGTGGCGCTGCTGAAAATCAGCCACCGAAAGCCAAAGAAAGACTGCGCTGGCCGCGACAAATGCCAGGCCCACAAGTGAGATCCTCTGCCAGCGCCGCCACTGCGCAGCCCCATAGCCGCCAGCCAATGGCCCCAGGACCACTGGCACCACACGGTTTGCTCCATCCCGGATGATCAGCCCGGCTATTTCCATGCCATCACCGCTCGCCAGCGCCCGCCATTGCTCAAATGCCTCCCGCAGCACGACATAAACCGAAAGCCATGTGCCGCGCCCTTCGGGTCCTTCCTTCGAAACATGCCAAGCCCAAAGAATGTCATCCGTTTGGAATGGCGTGAGTCTGGCCATTTCCAGTTCGACAAATTCATCAACGTGGCCCTGTGCCGCTGCTGGTGCCATTACATTGAACTGAAAAACCTGATGAGGCGGCGGGCAGAGCAAGATTTCGCGCAGCTGCGCGCCAAGTTCTGGCATGGCCACGCCCGTACCCGACAACGGTGCGCCGCCAGCAACATTTTGCGCGCGAAACAGCTGCCAGCCGTCTTCTTCGGCAACAACAACATCGCGCCGCCTTGAACACAGCTCCGCGAAGGGTTCATGCGCAAAGGCACGCGCCCATTTTGCCATCAGCGCGCTGCGGCCCTGCAATTGCTTGTTGAAGAAACCCATAAAGCTAGAGCTTTTTTCTACCTCTTGTGGAAAAATGAACCCAATCTGGCGTGAATTTCAAGCGCGCTCGGAGAGATTTCAACAGGCCATCCATTGCAAGTTAAACTCGATGCGGGACGATTCCTGGGAAAATGAGAGCGGTGACAGCGCATTCCTTGACTTCCTGACTACATCAGGCAGGCTTGATCCTCTCGCTGCGGCCCGCGCCCGCAAGGCCCAAGAAGAAACCGGCCAAGCAATCGACAGCATCCTCGCAGAATTGGGCCTGTTTGAAGAAAGGCCGCTGGCCGATGCCCTGGCGAGCTACCTGCAGCTGGACACAGCCAATGATGAACCGCCAGAAGCCTGGCTTGGCGAACAGCTTCAATCACACAATGATTTCATGAGGCGCTCGCAAATCCGGCCTTTGCAGATGGATGACGCCACCATCACCCTCGCCACGGCTGCGCCGCTGGTTGCAACGCCTATTGAGGCCTTCGGCTTCTTGCTGGGGCGCAAGCCCATTGTGAAAGTTGCCACGCGCAGCCAAATCCAGCGTCATTGGGAACAGCTGCATCATACAATGGATACAGCTCAGGGTGATGCCAACAGCCGCAATCTTGACGATATCGACCGCCTTCGTGATGTGGCAGCCGAGGCGCCAATCATCCGGCTGCTGAACAGCATGGTGAGCAAGGCCATAGACCGCCAGGCGTCCGACATCCATATTGAGTTGTTCGCGGATCACCTGCAAATCCGTTACCGGATTGATGGGCATCTGCAGCTGGCCGAAAGGCTTGAGCGTGGCTTGCATCTCGGGCTCGTGTCCCGCATCAAGATCCTGTCGCGGCTCAACATCGCAGAACAGCGCCTTCCGCAGGATGGCCGCATGACAATGGCGGTAAAAGGCCGCGATGTTGACTTGCGCGTCGCCACGTCACCTACTGCCTCGGGTGAGAACATTGTTCTGCGCGTTCTCGACAAGCGGGGCCTCAACCTTGACCTTGGCGCCCTGGGTTTCAGTGAAAATGAAAAGCGGCAGTTCACGCGCATTCTCGCCCAGCCCAATGGCATCATACTTGTGACAGGGCCAACCGGCAGCGGCAAGACAACAACGCTTTATTCCGCGCTCACGTTGCTCAACAAGCCGGACGTCAAGGTGTTCTCGATCGAAGACCCGATTGAATACAATATCCGTGGCATCAACCAGATCTTGGTGCGGCCTCAAATCGAGTTGAGCTTCGCAAACATTCTGAGATCGGTGCTGCGCCAGGACCCGGATGTCATCATGGTGGGTGAGATCCGCGACCGTGAGACCGCGCAGATCGCGGTGCAGGCGGCACTCACGGGCCACCTGGTTCTTTCCACCCTGCACACCAATTCTGCTATCGCATCGATCACCCGCTTGCGCGACTTGGGAATTGATGATTTCCTTCTGGCCTCAAGCCTGCGCGCCGTCATCGCCCAGCGCCTGGTTCGCAAAACCTGCGAGAGTTGCGCGGCCCACGGCTGCCCCGCCTGCCACTCCACTGGCTATTCGGGGCGCACGGTTATTGCCGAAATACTGCCAATCACTCCAGCGTTGTCAAAGGCCATCTCGGCCGGCGCTGCGGAAAATGAGATCGAAGCCTTCGCGAGAAACGGGGAATTCCGAACATTGGCGCAATCAGCTGAAGACAAGAGGAAGGCGGGAATTACCACCCAAGCTGAGATTCTGCGAGTTCTCGGAGCGGGAAGCGCATGACAGAATTCAGCTATCAGGCCGTCAACGGCCAAGGCAAAACTGTGACAGGGCAAATTGAGGCAGATAGCAAGGCGGCCGCGCTTGATCTCATCACCCGGCGCGGCCTGCAGCCGTTCCGCGTGGCGCAAGTCAGTCTGAGGCAGCCACTCCTTGAACTCCGGTTGCCCAGGCAGAATTTGTCCTGGCGTGCCAATTTCTACCTGGAGCTCTCGGCCCTGCTTGCTGCTGGCGTTGGCCTGGACAGGGCGTTGAACATTCTGGCAGGCACGTCAACACGCAAGCATGCGGCCGAATTCTTGCGCGGCTTGAGCCTATCCATCAGTTCCGGCGCCAGCCTTTCTGGCGCCTTGCTGAAGAACAGCCGTGAATTCGCGCCTGATGAAATCGGGCAAATCAAGGCTGCAGAATTGACCGGCAATCAAACAGAAGCCTTGGGAAACCTGGCCCAGCAGCTGCAGGCGCATCAAGATACCCGTGCCAAGATTGCATCTGCGCTGGTTTATCCTGCCTTTTTGCTGGCACTTGCTCCCATTTCATTGATCATCATCGCCACTGTCCTGGTACCAAGCCTCGTGCCCCTGTTCGAAGACACGAAGGCGCCCATGCCCTTTGCGCTGGCGGCGATGGTGGCAATGCAGCACGAGATTGCCACGCGTGGCTTTCTTTGGCTGGCAGTCGCGGGCGGCGGCGCCTTGGCCCTGATGCGCGCCTTGAAATCAGCGGCCTTTCTCAAGACATGGAGCTCATGGAAATACCGGCTGCCCCTGCTAGGCCAGCTCTTGCGGCAAGCTGAGGCGGCGCGCTTCACGGCAGTATTCGGAAATCTTTTGCAAAGCGGTGCTGCGCTGCAGACCGCGCTCCAATCTGCCGCCCAAGCCGTGGGCCCCAGCATCAGCCGGGAGCAAATCCTTGCAGCGCGCGAGAAAGTCATGGCGGGCGCCAAGCTCGCTCCTGCCATGGCAAATGTTGTGATGCTGGAGAAGAAAACCCTGCAACTTATCGCCATTGGCGAAGAGACAAACCAGCTTGTCCCCATCCTCAAGCATGTTGCCGCATTGGAAACCAAAGCTCTCACGACGGCCATCGAAAGGCTGATCACTTTGCTCACTCCGGTTTTGACCATCGTGATGGGCCTGATGGTGGGCGGCATTGTGATGTCGATCATGCGTGCCATTCTCTCCATCAACCAGTTGGCCTCGCAATGAAACTGGGAGGCGCCGATCACGGCTTCAGTCTTGTTGAGATGCTTGCCGTGCTCAGCCTGATTGCCATTGCCGCTGCCTTGTCTTTGCCCATGGTCAATCGCGGTGACGGTCATGCCAAGTTGCGGGCAGTGGCCGCTGAACTGTCGGGAGCACTGCGCCAGCAGCGGCTGGCCGCACTTTATGGCAATGAGCCAGCAGAACTGCGGTTTGACCTTTCCACAGGCCTCATCACTGCGGCGAACGGAAAGAAAATGGCGCAATTGCCGCCAGGTGTTTCAGCCACAATCGAGACCGCACAGCAGGAGATTTCCAAAGGCAAGGCCGCCATCGGATTTTTTGCGGATGGCGGCTCCACTGGCGGCGCCATCACCCTGAAAAGCGGCAGCGCAGCCATTGCCATCAAGATCAACTGGTTGACGGGCGCGGCGGTGACTGAAGAGGCCACAAAGCCATGATGAGGCGCGATGATCAGGGCTTCACGCTGGTTGAAACGCTGGTTTCATTTGTGATTTTGTCCAGCACGATCCTGATGGCACTGAAGGCCTTGAATGATGGACTTCTCGCTCTGCGCCGCGTGGGCGAGGCATCGCGCCGGGCGGAAATCATCGCTGCCGAGTTGGACAAGCATCTCCTTGCGGGTGATCTGGCCCATGGCCCAATCTCCGGTGAAACTGGGGGCGTGGCTTGGTCCATATCAGCCAGGCCCTTGGCCGATGAAGCCCCGGGCCGAAACCCGTTGCGGCCTTGGCTTGTCACGGCGAGCGGCGCGGATGGCGCAACCATTGCCAGCACAATAGTGTTGCTGCGGGCTGAGCAATGAAAGCATCTGCCGCACAAGATGAAGGCTTCACGCTGGTTGAGATGCTGGTGTCACTGACGCTGATGGCGCTCATGTCGGTCTACGCGCTGCAATCGCTGCGCACCATATCGGAAATGCAGGCAATCGGGGCCAGCATTGAAAAGCAGGCCGAAGTGGAAGCTGTGGCCCACAGGCTGCGCCAGGAAGTGGAGGGCATCCGACCGGAATTCACCAGCCGCGACAGCACAGGCCAGCATTTGCTGTTCGATGGCGGGAAAAAATCCGTAACCTATGTGACGGCCTCAAATGGGGAGCGCGAGGTGGGCGGGCTCTATGTCGTGAAGCTTTACGTCAATGACCAACATGAATTGATGATGGAGCGGCAACGGCTGCGCACTGGCACAGCCCTGCCGGGAGAGACGGTTAAACTGCTGCGGAATATTGAATCCCTTGATGTCAGCTATCTCCCGCCAAGCGAGTCAGCAGCGCCACCGCTGGAGGCCTGGCAGGCGCGCGACCAATTGCCAGCAGCAATGCAAATCAGCGTTCAATTTCCGCCAGGTGACAACCGCCGCTGGCCCCCCTTGTTCACAGGCCTGAAATTGAGCAACTGAAGGCAATGCTTTTTCCAGAAACAATTGTTGTGCTCAGCCAAATTTGGCTGAGCCTAATGCGTCATCACACCAAATCATGCACATAACTGCGCCAGGAAGCGCCGTTCTGGTTCAGGCTGGAGATGCGGTTCGAGGTGGCGGGATAGGCCGCCAGCCTTGTGGTGGTGGTTGTGCCGCTGGTCAGGTTGTCATTCAGCCGGTTGCCCACGGCATCATAGGTTAAGCTCTCGGTGCCCCAGGGGCCAACCGCGGTGGCTAGGCGGTTGGCGGCGCTGTAAGTCAGCGTGACGGAATTGGCAGCTACTATCGGGACTCAACGCGGCCTCTCAAGTAAAAAAACGCCAGCACCGCAATTTCGTAATTCAAATCCGATTCAGTTACAAATTACTCCGTTCCGGATAAATTGGTGGTATTCCAAAGAAAGGATCAACGTTAGTTTCGTAACCCAACAAAAATCCTTCAATCGTCTCGAAGAATGAATTCCAACCATGTTTGTTTGCCAAGTTCCAAATCATTTGATGCGCCTTAAATCTCCACTCTTCGCCTGGCAACGCGTAAAGTACACGACGAACTATTTTCATAGTCTTTCGGACTTCAATTTGTTGAAAATATTCATACTTTAAGATCTTCCCGGATTTGCAATAAGTTGCGAAGTTTTCTTCGGGAATTAGCTGGAGATGACAGTCGTCTGGATAAATTTCCGCGAACGCTGCAAATGGCTTCTTACCCTCTATCATCAACTTCAATTCCCTACCGGTGTGACTATTTAGGTCAATAGCTTGCCTATGTGGGTATATCCTAAGTTCCCCAGTGCTGGCTACTTGGTCTACATTTAATTGATACGATTCAACAATTTTGGCATACTGAATGCTATTGAGTTCCAAGACATCTCCCGCAGCCAGACCGCTCTTATTCAACAAGCGTTCAGTAGATTCTAAGCCATCTTGTTCAATTATGGCATCGTCGTAGTAACAACCCGTTTGTTGATCAACTTTACGCAGAAGAAGTTTAAACATCGGAACGCTCATTTCATTTTTAGTCTCTAATACTACTCATCAAGCGGTATAGGAAGCTTTAGGGGTGGGATACCACTTTCTGGATTGAGTGACTTCTTGTAGCAATCATAACAATATGGGCCTGTTAAGCCACCATGGGGAGCACCACAAACGATGCACCATTGTGTGGGCGTTTTCTTCCCCATAGCAATTTGAAATCCGGACTGCGACTCTGACGTCGCATCAGGCGCTGGCTGTGGCGTGTTCCGATTTGAGGCGCAATCTGATCCGTCGCCATTCGGATTACCAAGCCCCCCACCTCCTGGTGATGGGCCTCCTGTAACTGGCGTTGGATTTGGATCGACCGACAGACCTCCGCGGTCCGTTTTGATGAAAGGGCTTCCTCCAACATACCCATACCTGCTCATCCCGGCACGCAGGCCAAGAGGATCTGACTGCGTATAGCGCCCTGTCACTGCGTCATAGAACCTGTGCCAGTTATAGGCGAAGCCGGTTTC
>JAGWTZ010000051.1 GCA_028868695.1 Alphaproteobacteria bacterium
ACCAGCGGCGGCACCGAGGCCAACAACATGGCGCTGCGCGGGGTGGGCGTGGAGCGGCTTCTTGTGTCCGCGATTGAGCACCCTTCCGTGCTGGCTGCCGCCAAGGCATCGGGCAAGCCGGTGGAGATCATTCCGGTGGATGCTCACGGCCGGGTGGATTTGGCGGCGCTTGATGCCATGCTGGCTGGGCCAAGGGCGCTGGTCTCCATCATGTTGGCCAACAATGAAACCGGCGTGCTGCAGGACATGGGCGCCATTGCGCCGCGCATCTCCGCCGCGGGCCATCTCTTGCACATCGACGCTGTTCAGGCCTTCGGCAAGCTGCCCGTGAATTTCGGCCTGCTGGGCTGCGACCTTCTCACCATTGGCGCCCACAAGGTGGGCGGGCCGGTGGGCATTGGCGCGCTAGTGATCCGTGATGGGTTGGTGGTTGAGCCGCTGCTCCATGGCGGCGGGCAAGAATTGCGCCGCAGGGCTGGCACGGAAAACATCCCCGCCATAGCCGGCTTTGGCGCAGTGGCGCAGGAACCATTGCTGGACATGGGCCACTTGCGCGGCACGCTGGAAGACGCACTGGGCGGTGCGCAGATTTTCGGCGCTGGCGCGGAACGCCTTGCCAACACCACCTGCTTTGCTTTGCCCGGCTTCAAGGCGGAAACGCTGCTGATGAATTATGATCTCGAAGGCGTGGCCCTTTCCTCGGGCTCGGCCTGTTCTTCCGGCAAGGTGCAGCAAAGCCATGTGCTCAAGGCCATGGGCGTTGAGCCCACGCTGGCCGCATCCGCCCTTCGCGTTTCCCTCGGCTGGAACACCACCGGGCAAGACATCAACCACTTCATCGCCGTGACGCAAAAGCTCATGGCGCGCGCAAAACAGAAGGCAGCCTGATGGCCGATCAAGACACCATAGACCTCGTCAAAACAATCGACGTGGACAAATACAAATACGGCTTCGAAACCGACATCGAAAGCGAATACGCCCCCATTGGCCTGAGCGAAGACATTGTGCGCTTCATCTCGGCCAAGAAGAATGAGCCCGCGTGGATGCTGGAATGGCGGCTCGAGGCCTACCGCGTGTGGAAGGAAATGGACGAGCCCACCTGGGCCAAAGTGAGCTATCCCAAGATCGACTTCCAGAAGATTTATTACTACGCCGCGCCCAAGCGCAGCGCCGCGCCGAAGTCACTGGACGAGATCGACCCCAAGCTGCTGGAAACCTATGCCAAGCTGGGCATTCCGCTGAAGGAGCAGGAAATCCTCGCCGGGGTGCGGAAGCAGGGCGAGAAGAGTCAGCTGGATGAAGAAGGCAATGAGGTGGCGCAAAGCCGCGTGGCCGTGGATGCGGTGTTTGATTCAGTTTCCGTCGTCACCACCTTCAAGGATGAATTGGCCAAGGCAGGAGTGATTTTCTGCTCGATTTCCGAGGCGCTGCGCGAGCACCCCGAACTGGTGAAACAATATCTGGGCAGCGTGGTGCCGCAGGGTGATAACTATTACGCCGCGCTGAATGCCGCCGTGTTTTCCGATGGCTCCTTCGTTTACGTGCCGCCCGGCGTGCGCTGCCCGATGGAGCTTTCGACCTATTTCCGCATGAACGCCCGCAACACTGGCCAGTTTGAGCGCACGCTCATCATCGCGGACAAGGGTTCATATGTGAGCTATCTCGAAGGCTGCACCGCGCCCACGCGCGAGGAAAGCCAACTTCACGCGGCCGTGGTGGAACTGGTGGCGCTCGAAGATGCCGAGATCAAATACTCCACGGTGCAGAACTGGTATCCTGGCGATGCCGAAGGCAAGGGCGGTGTTTATAACTTTGTGACGAAGCGCGGCGATTGCCGCGGCGCGCATTCCAAGATCTCCTGGACGCAGGTTGAAACAGGTTCTGCCATCACCTGGAAATATCCGTCCTGCATCCTGCGCGGCGACCATTCACGCGGCGAGTTCTACTCCATCGCCATCTCCAACGGCCGCCAGCAGGTGGACTCTGGCACCAAGATGATCCACTTGGGCAAGAACACCTCCAGCCGCATCATCTCCAAAGGCATCGCCGCAGGCCGCAGCGACAACACCTATCGCGGCCTTGTTTCCGCGCATCGCAAGGCGCTGAACGCCCGCAACTTCACCCAGTGTGACTCGTTGCTCATCGGCGACAAGTGCGGCGCACATACGGTGCCTTACATCGAAGCCAAGACCAGCACCGCGCAGTTTGAGCACGAGGCCACCACGTCGAAAATCAGCGATGACCAGATGTTCTACTGCATGTCCCGCGGCTTGAGCGAAGAAGAGGCCGTGGCCCTCATCGTCAACGGCTTCGTGCGCGATGTGCTGCAGCAGCTGCCCATGGAGTTCATGGCGGAAACGCAGAAGTTGATTGGGATCAGTTTGGAGGGATCGGTTGGATGATTGCTCTCATGTTGTCGGAGGTTCGATAGAAATTTGTTCTTTGCCAATCTCATCTCAGGTCTTCGAAAAACCCTTCAGTCTCATGAGTTGAGGGAGGGACGGAGTCTATTCGATGTTGTGGGTGAGTCCTACTACCAAGAAAATTTGGAGAAGATCGCCGGCCCTAAGACACAGATGGGAAAAAACTTCGAAACTGTCGCCTTGTTAGTCCCCGAAGAACACAATCCACATGACGCAAATTCGGTGGCAATTACCATAGGGAGCTTAAAGGTAGGCCATCTTGCGAAGGCGCACGCATTTGAATATCGAAAATATTTAGGTTCCAAAATTGGCAGATGCGGCGCGTTGATTGTCGGTGGTTGGAAAAATGACGCGGACGAAGAAGATGATCAAACCGAAGGTTCTTATGGCGTGAAGCTGAAATTGAATTGGCCCCCAACCCTCAAATCCGACCAAGTCAAAGTGAATACGCATAGAGATCGAAAGAAATAGAATGCTCGAAATCAAAAATCTCCACGTCAAACTCGAAGACGAATCCCGCGAAATTCTGAAAGGGCTCTCCCTCACCGTGAAGCCCGGTGAAGTGCATGCCATCATGGGGCCGAATGGTTCGGGCAAGTCGACGCTCTCTTATGTGCTTTCGGGCCGCGAGGGCTATGAAGTGACGGAAGGCAGCGTCACCTACAACGGCAAGGATGTGTTGGCCATGGAGCCCAATGAGCGCGCCGCCGCGGGCCTGTTCCTCGCCTTTCAATACCCGATCGAAATCCCCGGCGTGCAGACCATGCAGTTCCTGAAAGTGGCGCTCAACGCCCAGCGCAAGGCGCGCGGCGAGAAGGAGCTTTCCATTCCCGAATTCATGCGCTTTGTGAAGGAGCGCGCCGCGCGCCTGAACATCACGCAGGACATGCTGAAGCGCCCGGTGAACGTGGGCTTCTCCGGCGGCGAGAAAAAGCGCGCCGAGATTTTGCAGATGGCGGTGCTGGAGCCGTCGCTCTGCATTCTCGATGAAACGGACTCTGGTCTCGACATCGACGCCCTGAAAGTGGTGGCTGAAGGTGTCAACGCGCTTCGCTCGCCCGACCGCGCCATGATCGTGATCACCCATTATCAGCGCCTGCTCGACCATATCGTGCCGGATGTGGTGCATGTGCTCTCCGGCGGCCGCATCGTCAAAACCGGCGGCAAGGAACTGGCGCTGGAACTCGAGAAAAACGGCTATACCGATTATGCGGAGAAGGCGGCGTGAGCACGGCCCTGCAACCCACAGCAGCCGAGCAGGCGCTCGGCGTCTCGCTGCCCAGCCGCCGCATGGAAGACTGGCGCTGGACGGACTTGCGCGCCCGCATCAACAAGCCTTACCCGCCGCAGAAGGTGCAAGCCCCGGCCAGGGATGTTGAGCGGCTGCTGGCAGCTTCGCCCTTTGCAAAAATTGCCAAGGCCCGCGTGGTGTTTGTGAATGGCGCGTTGGATGAGAAACATTCCAGGCTTTCTGGCCTGAATATTGGTCCGGTGGATGCCAAACTGAAAATCACCGATCCGGTGATCGCCCTCAACTCGACCCTGAAGGCAGAGGGTGTGAGGTTGAAATTTAGCGAAACGCAGGATCAACCCGTGGAGATCATCCACATCACAACCGATGCGGCGCCCCGCGCTTTGGCCGTTCACAATCGCATTGAAGTTGCAGATGGCGCTTCGGCCTTCGTGATCGAAACCTTTCTCGGTGAAGGCGATTACGTTCTGAATGCCGTCACTGAAATTGCAGTGGGCAAAGGTGCGCATCTTGACCGGTTGAAGCTGCAGGATGACTCCTCCGCGTCGACTCATCTCGCGCAGTCCATCTATGAGCTTGAGGAAGCATCCCGCCTGAATGATGTGCTTGTGCTAAAAGGTTCTGCCCTCACGCGGCAGAACGGCACGCTGGCCTTCAACGGCCAGCATGCCGAAGCCAAGATCAGCGGCGCCTACCTTCTCAAGGGCAAGCAGCATTGCGACACCGCGCTGGTGATCAACCACAATGTGCCCCATTGCACGAGCCGCGAACTTTTCAAATGCGTGATGGATGATGACGCGCGCGGCATTTTCCAGGGCAAAGTCGTCGTGGCGCGCGACGCGCAGAAGACGGATGGCAAGCAATCCTCCCACGCGCTGCTGCTTTCGGAACGTGCCGAGTTTGATGCCAAGCCGGAGCTGGAAATTTATGCCGATGACGTGGTCTGCGGCCATGGCGCAACGGCGGGCGACCTGAACCACGACCACATGTTCTATCTCAAATCCCGCGGCATTCCCGAAGCAGAGGCTAAGGCGCTGCTGATCGCCGCCTTTGTGGGCGAGGCCTTCGACATGGTGGCTAATGATGAACTGCGCGCGGCATTGGCCGGTTTGGCTGAAAGCTGGGTGGTGAACAAGTGACCTTCGACGTTGCCAAGATCCGCGCTGACTTTCCCATCCTCGCCCGCGAGGTTTATGGCAAGCCGCTGGTCTATCTCGACAACGCCGCCTCGGCGCAAAAATCGCGCGTGGTGGTGGAGGCCATGACCAAGGCCATGACCGAAACCTACGCCAATGTGCATCGCGGATTGCATTTCCTCTCCAACGCCTCCACCGATGCCTTTGAGCAGGCGCGCGAAAGCGTGCGCCGCTTCATCAACGCGCCGTCGAAAGACCAGATCATTTTCACCCGCAATGCAACCGAGGCGATCAACCTTGTGGCGCAAAGCTTTGGCGGGCAGGTGATCGGGCAGGGGGATGAGGTCATCATTTCCATCCTAGAGCATCATTCCAATATCGTGCCCTGGCATTTCCACCGCGAGCGCCGCGGCGCCGTGATCAAGTGGGCGCCGATTGATGATGACGGAAATTTCCTGATCGAGGAATTCGCCAAACTGTTCGGTGCGCGCACGAAGATGGTCGCCATCACAATGATGTCCAACGCTCTGGGCACTGAAGTGCCCGTGGCCGAGGTGATCAAGATTGCCCACAGCCACGGCGTGCCTGTTCTTGTCGATGCCAGCCAGGGTGCCGTGCATGGCAAGCTGGATGTACAGGCTCTGGACGCTGACTTTCTCGTTTTTACCGGCCACAAGACTTATGGCCCGTCTGGCATCGGCGTGCTGTATGGCAAGGCCGGTTTGCTCAAGAATATGCCGCCCTATCAAGGTGGTGGCGAGATGATCTCGGAAGTTGCTTTAGACAAAATCACCTATAACGACCCGCCCCACCGCTTCGAGGCCGGCACTCCGGCGATTGTCGAAGCAATTGGCCTCGGCGTGGCGCTGGACTATATGACCGCCATCGGCGTCGATGCTATCGCCGCCCATGAAAAGGCACTGCATGACCACGCGATGGAGCGGCTTTCGGCCATCAACTCGCTCAAGATCTACGGCCGCGCCAGGCACAAGGGCCCCATCATTTCCTTCAGCATGAATGGCGCACACGCCCATGATGTGGCCACGGTGATTGACCGGCAGGGTGTTGCCGTGCGCGCTGGCACCCATTGCACCATGCCGCTGCTCACCCGTCTTGGAGTTTCAGCCACGGCGCGCGCTTCCTTCGCCATGTACAACACCCATGAGGAGGTTGATAAATTGGCCGAGGCCCTTATCTCTGCACAGAGGATATTCACGTGACAGAAGCGCCCACCACCATCAATGAAGCCAGCGGCGAGAACGCGCCCAATCCTTCGGCCATTCCCGCCAATGAATTGGCGCGCATGACCGACGACATCGTGGCCGCGCTGAAGACGGTCTATGACCCGGAAATCCCCGTGGATATTTATGAGCTGGGCCTCGTTTACAAGGTGGACATTGATGACGACCGCAACGTGGCCATTGAAATGACGCTGACAGCCCCCGGCTGCCCCGTGGCGGGCGACATGCCCGGCTGGGTAGAGAACGCCGTTTCATCGGTTCCCGGCGTGGCCAGCGCCAAGGCCCGCATCACTTTTGACCCGCCCTGGGACCATTCGCGCATGAGCGAAGAAGCCCGCATGGCAATGAATATGTGGTAAGGAGACACTCATGGCTTCTTTGAATCCGCGCCCTTCCGTTATTAAGATCACCCCCGCCGCCATTTCGCGGCTTCAGCAGCTCATGCAGAAGCAGGAGGGTGCTGGCCTGCGCGTGGGCGTGAAGAACGGCGGTTGCGCCGGCATGGAATACACCATGGAGTGGGCCAAGGAGCAGGGCCGTTTCGATGAGGTTGTGGAGCAGGATGGCGCGCGCGTCTTGATCGACGCCAAGGCCGTCATGTTCCTCTTGGGCACTGAGATGGATTATCAGGAAGGCACGCTGAAATCCGGCTTCGTGTTCAACAACCCCAATCAGGTCTCGGCCTGTGGCTGCGGCGAAAGCGTGCAGTTGAAGCCCGCTGAAGCTGCGCAGTGAGTTACACCGCCTCCTTTGCCGAAGAACTGCTCGGCCTGATGGAGGGCCTTGGCAAAGTCACCACCAAGAAGATGTTTGGAGCGCTGGGATTTTATCGCGGCCCGGCAATTTTCGCCTGCCTGTTTGATGGCGACGTGTTCTATCTCAAGGCCCAGGGCGCATTTGCTGATGAGCTCAAAGCTGTGGGGTCACAGCCCTTCATTTATCACAGCAAGAATGGCAGATCGGTCGCAATGCCCTACATGACTGCACCGCAGGCCTGCCTTGAGGATGCCGACGAAATGACAGCCTGGTGCAATAAGGCGCTGGCTGCCTTGGCCGCCAAGCCCAAGGCCCCGGCAACAAAGAAGGCAGCCAAGCGCGGCTGACCCAATTGCCGCAGCGCAGCGACGATTTGCACTGGAATTTTCCCGCCACTGTGGCAATCAAAGCGCTTTGGATAGGGCCTTTGCCGCCATGAAATCACAAGACGATCTGCTCTTTGATTTGCGCTGGAAGCGCAGCGCGGGAGATTTTTTTTCGGCGTTTCGCAATCTTTATGGGGAGCGGCCGGAGGTGGAGGCGCGGGTGAAGGCGCTGCTTGAAAGGCACTGGCAGGCCCGGCCCGCGGAGCTGAAGGCGCTTGACCTGCAGCGCGACCTGGAGCCGGAGTGGTTTCTCTCCGAAAAGATGGTGGGCTATGTCTTCTACGTCGACCGCTTCGCGGGAGACTTCAAGGGCGTGCTTCAGCACATTCCCTATCTGAAAAGCCTCGGCGTCAGCTATGTGCATTTCATGCCCTGCCTGAAGCCCCGGCCCGGCAACAGCGACGGCGGCTATTCGGTGATGGACTACCGCGCCATCAACCCCACACTCGGCACCATGGCGGATTTTGAAAAGGTGGCCACGGCACTTCGCCATGAGGGCATGACAGTCACCGTCGACCTGGTGCTGAACCACACGGCCAAGGAACATGAATGGGCGATGCGCGCCAAGAAGGGCGAGAAGAAATATCAGGATTACTACCTGATGTTCGCCAATCAGGAAGAGCCGCTGGCATATGAAAAGACGTTGGTGGAAATCTTCCCCAATGACGCGCCAGGCAACTTCACCTTCTATCCCGAAATCAGGAAATGGGTTTGGACCACCTTCAACGAGCACCAGTGGGATTTGAACTGGGCCAACCCGGAAGTGTTCATCGAGATTCTCGATATCATGCTCTTCCTCGCCAACAAGGGCGTGGATTGCCTGCGCCTCGATGCCGTGGCCTTCATGTGGAAGCGGCTGGGCACCAACTGCCAGAACCTGCCCGAGGTGCATGACATCCTGCAGGCCCTGCGCGCCGCCACGCGCGTTGCAGCGCCCGCGCTGATCCACAAGGCTGAAGCCATCGTCGCCCCGCGTGATCTGGTGCCTTATCTCGGCGTGGGCCGCCACAAGGGCAGGGAAGCAAACCTTGCCTACCACAACAATGTGATGGTGCAGTTCTGGTCATCGCTGGCCGCGCGCGACACGCGGCTGATGACGCATGTGCTCTCCACCCACTTCCCGGAAAGCTTCCGCAACGCCTCCTGGGCCACCTATATCCGCTGCCATGATGACATCGGCTGGGCGATCACCGATGAGGATGCCGAGGCCGTGCCCGGCCTCAATGCCTTCCACCACCGCCAGTTCCTTGCCGATTTCTATTCCGGCCAGTTTGCCGGCTCATTCGCGCGCGGCGGCATCTTCCAGGAAAACCCCATCACCAAGGACAGGCGCAACAGCGGCTCTTTCGCCAGCCTTGCGGGCCTGGAAGCCGCCACCACCGAGGCCGAAACCAACGCCGCGCTGGACCGCATCCTGCTTGGCGTGGCGCTGATGGCGTCCTTCGGCGGCCTGCCACTGCTCTACATGGGCGATGAGATCGGGCTGTTGAATGACTATGGCTTCGTGGACATTCCGGCCCACGCCAATGACAACCGCTGGCTTCACCGGCCGCGCATGCAATGGCAGAACCTCAGCCCGGTCCAGCAGCGCATCTTTGAGGCCACCCGCGCCATCATCGCCCGCCGCAAGCTGCTGCCGCAGCTTTCTGCCGCCAACCCCACGCATATCGTGGACAGCGGCAACGCCGCGCTGTTCACCTTCATCCGTGAGGGCGATGAGGGGCCGCTGCTGGGCATCTTCAATTTCACCGATGTTTGGCAGAACCTTCCCGAGGGTTTCATCCGCGCCCAAGGGGTGCAGGGCTTCCACGATGCCTTGAGTGATGGCGATGTGGCGGTCATCAATGGCGCTATTGCCGTGCCGCCCTATGGCCGCCTCTGGCTGGTGTAGGCCATCCGCGGCACCACCCAAAATGCACGCTGAATCGCGCCAAGAACGGCTCAAAACCAGCGAATTTGCGCGTGTTCCGCACGGCGCGGAGAGAACCCTTTCCAAAGCGGCTTTCAATTTTTTGAAAGCGCTTTGAGGCGCCAAAGCGCTTTAAATTCTGTCAGCAGCTGGCAGCAAGTGCGGCCAATGCCGCCGCGCGGAAGGGGCCGCCTTTTCGAAATTAGAATTTCCGGGCTGGCGCGCGGGTCTTTTCTGAAGTGAAGGTGATGCCGATCTGGTCCTCGCGGCGCCAGACCACGCGCGCCGAGCAGATGGTGTTGTCGTTGGGGATGAGAAGCCGGAACTCATTGGCCACGGCCACGGGGTCCTTGCAGATCAGCCTGGCCCCGGTTTCGGACATGTCGCGGATCACGCAATCAATCAGGGTCCAGTTGTTCAGGGAAACAATCTTGGCTCCCTTGAGCACGCGGGCGCGGGGCGCTTTCCGTTTGTTTTCAATGTCCCCAGCGGTCATTTTGGCGTGCCCATTTCTCTCAACGCAGCGTGCCGGCCTGCCAAAGCCGCACGCATCTTCACCCCCGGTTTCCCCGGGGGTTAACGCAAATAGATGGACAAACCCTGAAGAATACCCAGTTTGGTTCAGGATTTAACTGTTGTTAACGCTGTGCCTATTTGCGCGCCAGGAAGGCGGGCATGTTGCCGGCGTGGAAGCCGGTTTCATGCGGTGCCGCATCATCATCATGCGATGAATGGCGCGGGCGGCGCTCGGACCGCTGTGGCCTGGCGGACTGGCTGTCGCGCCTTGGGGCCTGCGGGGCTTGTTCGGCAGCTTGGCGCTCGGCGCGTTCCGGGCGTTCTTCCCGTTCCTGGCGCTCAGGCTTTGCCTCGCGTTCAGCGCGTTCTTGACGCTCCGGCTTTGCCTCGCGCTCGGCCCGCTCATGGCGTTCGGGGCGCTTGGCGCCGCGCTTACGGGCCGGGGCAGGGCTATCGCCTTCCGCTTCTTCGCCGGAGGCAGCGCCGCCGGGGATGTCGAAATAGGGCAGGTCTTTCTTGATCAGCGCCAGAATGGCATTGATGTATTTGCTTTCTTCGCGCGTCACCATGGTGAAGGCATGGCCTTCACGGCCGGCGCGCCCGGTGCGGCCAATGCGGTGCACATAATCTTCCGAGTGAATGGGCACATCGAAGTTGAACACATGGCTGACATCGGGGATGTCGAGGCCGCGGGCCGCCACGTCCGAGGCGATGAGCAGCGTCAGCTCATTGGAGCGGAAGGCCGCCAGCGTCTTCATGCGCGCACTTTGATCCATGTCGCCATGCAGGGCGCCGGCGTTGAAGCCATGGCGCTTCAGGGATTTCTCCAGCAGTGCCACGGTGGTCTTGCGGTTGGCGAAGACGATGCCGTTCTTGATGTTCTCCTGGCTGCGGATCAAGGCGCGCAGCGTGTCACGCTTGGCCTTGGGGTCATGCGGCGTCTTCACCAGCTTCTGCTCGATCGTCTCGGCCGTGGAAGAGCGGGCCGCTGTTTCGACCTTCACCGGATTGTGCAGGAACTGCGCGGTGAGGCGCTGGATTTCCGGCGGCATGGTGGCCGAGAAGAACATGGTCTGGCGCGTGAAGGGCAGAAGCTTGCAGATGCGCTCAATGTCGGGGATGAAGCCCATGTCGAGCATCCGGTCTGCCTCGTCGATCACCAGCATTTCAATGCCGGTCATCAGCAGGCGGCCGCGCTCGAAATGGTCAAGCAACCGGCCCGGCGTGGCGATCACCACATCGGCGCCGCGGTCGATCTTGGCGGCCTGCGGCTCAAAGGCCACGCCGCCGATCAGCAGCGCGACGGTGAGCTTGTGGTTCTTGCCCAGCGTGGCAAAGCTTTCTTCCACCTGGGCGGCGAGCTCGCGCGTCGGCTCCAAAATCAGGGTGCGCGGCATGCGGGCGCGGGCCCGGCCCGATTCCAGCATCGACAGCATCGGCAGCACGAAGGCCGCTGTCTTGCCTGAACCCGTCTGCGCCAGGCCCATCACATCCTTGCGCTGCAAGGCATGCGGGATCGCCTGCGCCTGGATGGCCGTGGGCGTGGTGTAGCCAGCGGCTGTGACGGCTTCGAGCACTTTGGGGCTGAGCCCCAGTTCGTTAAAACTCATGAGGGACTAAAAGACCAATCTGGCGAAATGAACGTCTATCAACAGCACCCGGCAAAACTCGCCAAAACCGGGCGTTTCTGCGCCGCCATTAGGTTTTTTCGCCGCAAAAGTCAAATCCGCCTGAGGTCACACCGCAAGGGCGGCTGCAGGCGCCGGGTTGTACGGTCACGGCCAGGCCGCCCGGAGTTGTGCTCTGGGCCATGCGGCCCGAGGTGGAGGCCTTCCCACCCGCAGGTGAGAAGGCCTGTTTGTGTTTTACTTCTTCACGTCAAAACGGTCGGCATTCATCACCTTGGCCCAGGCGGCCACGAAGTCGGTGACGAACTTCTTCTTGTTGTCGCCCTGGGCGTAGACTTCGGCCAGCGCGCGCAGCTGCGCATGCGAGCCGAACACCAGGTCGGCGCGGGTTGCCGTCCACTTCACTGCGCCGGTGTTGCGGTCAAGGCCCTCGAACAGGTTGCCCTTGCCATCCGCCGCCTTCCACACCGTGTCCATCGACAACAGGTTGGTGAATAAGTCGTTGGAAAGCGTGCCCACGCGCTTGGTGAACACGCCATGCTTCGCGCCGCCAACCGTATTGCCCAGCACGCGAAGCCCGCCCACCAGCACCGTCATTTCCGGCGCGGTGAGGCGCAACAGCTGCGCCTTGTCGAGCAGATGGGTCTCGGCCGGCCCTTCGCAGCCCGCCTGCTGATAGTTGCGGAAGCCATCGGCCTTCGGCTCCAGCACAGCAAAGGAAGCGGCATCGGTCTGCGCCGCCGTGGCGTCACCACGGCCGGCCGTGAACGGCACCTTCACTGCAACGCCGGCCTTCTTGGCCGCTTGCTCAACAGCGGCATTGCCGCCCAGCACGATCAGATCAGCCAGCGACACCTGCTTCTTGCGCGAACCCTTCTGGGCCTTGTTGAAAGCGGCCTGAATGGCTTCCAGCTTGGCCAGAACCTTGGCCAGCTGGGCGGGCTGGTTGGCTTCCCAATCCTTCTGCGGGGCGAGGCGGATGCGCGCGCCATTGGCGCCGCCGCGCTTGTCCGAGCCGCGGAAGGTGGAGGCCGAGGCCCAGGCCGTCTGCACCAGTTCTGCCGCCGTGAGGCCGGATTTCAGCAGCTTCGCCTTCAGCGCCGCCTCATCCTTGGCGTTGATCAGCGGATGCTTCGGGGCGGGGATGGGGTCTTGCCAGATCAGGTCTTCCTTGGGCACTTCGGCGCCGAGGTAACGCACCTTCGGCCCCATGTCGCGGTGGGTGAGCTTGAACCAGGCGCGCGCAAAGGCCTTCTCGAAATCCTCCGGCTTGTCGCGGAAGCGGCGCGAGATCTTCTCATAGGCCGGGTCGAAGCGCAGCGAGAGATCGGTGGTCAGCATCTTCGGCTGGTGGCGCTTGGCGGCATCGAAGGCATCCGGCACAACACCCGCACCGCCGCCATTCTTGGGCCGCCACTGCTGAGCGCCAGCCGGGCTCTTCTCCAGTTCCCATTCGAACTTGAACAGGTTCTCAAAGAAGTCATGGCTGAACTTGGCGGGGGTGGAGGTCCAGGTCACTTCCAGGCCGGAGCCGATGGCATCCTTGCCCTTGCCGCTGCCGAAGCTGGAATGCCAGCCGAGGCCCTGCGATTCGATGGGCGCGGCTTCAGGCTCCGGGCCAACGGCTGTGGCCGGGCCTGCACCATGCGTCTTGCCGAAGGAGTGCCCGCCGGCGATCAGCGCCACGGTTTCCTCATCATCCATGGCCATGCGCGCGAAAGTCTCGCGGATGTCGCGCGCGGCGGAAACGGGGTCGGCGTTCGCGTTCGGGCCTTCCGGGTTCACATAGATCAGGCCCATCTGCACGGCGGCCAGCGGGTTGGCCAGCTGGCGGTCGCCCTCATGGCGCTTGTCGCCGAGCCAGGTGGCTTCCGGGCCCCAGTTCACATCTTCCTCCGGCTCCCACACATCAGCACGGCCGCCGGCGAATCCGAAAGTCTTGAAGCCCATGGTCTCAAGGGCGACATTGCCCGTGAGGATCATCAGGTCGGCCCAGGAAATGGCGTTGCCATATTTCTGCTTCACCGGCCACAGCAGGCGGCGGGCCTTGTCGAGGTTCACATTGTCCGGCCACGAGTTCAGCGGCGCAAAGCGCTGCTGGCCCGCACCCGCGCCACCACGGCCATCGGCCACGCGGTAGGTGCCGGCACTGTGCCAGGCCATGCGAATCATCAGCGGGCCATAGTTGCCAAAGTCGGCCGGCCACCAATCCTGGCTCTTGGTCAGCACCGCGGCAATGTCCTTCTTCAGCGCCTTGAGATTGAGCTTCTTGAATTCCTTGGCATAGTCAAAGCCCGGGGCCATCGGGTCCGACAACGATGAGTTCTGGTGCAGCACCTTGAGGTTCAACTGGTTGGGCCACCAGTCGCGGTTTGGCTTGGCGGCTTGGGCGCCATGCATCACCGGGCATTTTCCGGCGGCTGTGTTGGGGGTGTCGGCCATGATTGCATCTCCTCTGGGCTCATATTTAGAATTATTCTAAATCAGCAAAACTGGTTAAGCAATGCACGAGATGGCACAGGGCCATGTCAACCATTTGCCTTGCGGGCCTGTTAATCACAAGCCAAGTGGGGTGTTCCCTCAGGCCCGGCAAGGGACTAATCTCGCGCCATGTTGACTTTACCACTCTTGCTGGCTGTTGAGACGCCCAATCTTGTGCTGCGTGAAATGCGCGCGGGAGATGGCGCCGATCTTGCCTGTTTCATGACACAGCCGCGCTATCAGCGCTTCATCGTTCACCGCCTGAAGAATGATGATGAGGTGAATTCCTTCGTGGCCCGCCAGGTGGCCGTGCAGGGCGATGCCCGCCGCCACATTTTCCATCTCGCCGCGGAAGAGCGCTATTCCGGCGAAGTGGTGGGCGATGGCTTCCTCATTGTCCATGGCAACAAGTCGGTTGAAGTGGGCTGGGGCCTGCATCCCGCGCTGTGGCAGGTGGGCTTTGGCACGGAAATTGGCCGCGCCCTCGTGGGCCTGGGCTTTGAACGGCTGAAGGCCGAGAAAGTCTGGTGCAAGGTGATGCGCCCCAATCTCGCCTCCGCCAAGCTGGCCGGCCGCATCGGCATGGAAAAGGCCGAAACCCATGAATTCTATCCCGCAGGCCAGGGCCGCTTCGAAAAAGTGGATGTCTTCGCCCTAGACCAGGACCGTTACTTCAACTTGCCCTATTGAGAAGGGCATGGATCAAACCATCACCATTGTTGGCGCGGGCCCGGCGGGCCTGATGGCGGCTGAAGTGCTGGCCACGGGCGGCGCCAAGGTGCGCATCATTGACCAGAAGGCAACTCCGGCCCGCAAGTTCCTGATGGCCGGGCGCGGCGGCCTGAACCTCACCCATTCCGAACCGCTGGAGAAGTTCCTCACCCGCTATGGCCGCGAGCGTGAAATTCTGGAGCCGGCGATCCGCGCCTTTCCGCCCGCCGCTGTTGTGGCCTGGGCCGAAGGGCTGGGGATCAAGACCTTTGTGGGCTCATCAGGGCGCATCTTCCCGGTGGAGATGAAGGCCTCGCCCTTGCTGCGCGCCTGGCTGCGGCGGCTGGATGGGCTTGGCGTTGAATTCGCGCTCAACACCAAATGGCAGGGCTTTGATGGCGGGCCAACCGTGCTGGCCATGGGGGGCGCCAGCTGGCCGCAGCTTGGCTCTGACGCAAGCTGGGTGCCGCTGCTGCGCGGGCAGGGTGTGCGCGTCAATGACTTCCTGCCATCGAATGGCCGCATCATTGTTCCGTGGACGGAGCATTTCCGGTCGTGCCATGCCGGTGCGCCGCTGAAGAACATCGCCATGCAATATGCCAGCGAGACAGTGCGCGGCGAGGTGGTGATCTCGGAGGAGGGGCTGGAGGGAGGCGCTGTCTACCAGCTTTCGCGCATCATGCGCGAGCAGCCGGGCAAGGCCCTGGTGATTGACCTGAAGCCTGCCTTGAGCGGCGATGGGATCGCCAAGCGCCTGGCCCAGCCGCGCGGCCGCCTGAGCCAATCCAACTTCCTGCGCCGCGCCCTGGGCCTAAGCCCCGCGGCCATCGCCCTTCTGCATGAAACCAAAACCACGGTCAGCGAGCAGGGCATCAAGCAGGTGCGGCTGTTCCCGCAAGGCGCGGCAGGCCTGGCCCGCGCCATCTCGTCCGCCGGTGGCATTGCCCTTGAGGAATTGGACGCGGATTTCCAGCTGAAGAAATTGCCCGGCGTTTATGCGGTGGGCGAAATGCTGGATTGGGATGCGCCCACCGGCGGCTATCTCTTGCAGGCCTGCCTCTCGACAGCCGTGGCCGCAGCGCGCGGGCTGCTCGCCCACTTGCCCCACGCCCGCCATATTTGAGCGTTTCAGTGCACGCAACCTGAGTGAGGGAGTTGCGATGAAGCGTATTGTTGTGCCGGGTCTGGCCTTGCTTGCCTTGAGCGCGGGGCTGGCAGTTCCCGCCATGGCGGACAGGGCGGCCTATTGCCAAGCCTATGCCCGCGATTTCGCCGACCAGCGCGGCACCGACAAGGCCACCTGGCAACACAAATACCAGATCGCCCTCGATTCCTGCCTCGCCCAAGGCAAGCCCGCCGTGAAGGCCAAGGAGGCAACTCCTGCAGCGCCCGCACCGGTGCCTGCGCCCAAGGCGGTGGAAGCCAAGGCCCCGGCCCCCAAGCCTGTCCCCGCCGCGGCAAAGCCACCCGTTGCTGCCGATGCAACGGCGGAGCCTGCCAAGCTCACCCCCGGCACGCCGGAGTGGAATGACTATTGCGCCAAGAAATACACATCCTTCAACGCCAAGACGGGCATGTACCTTTCCCACACGGGGGTGCAGCGCCATTGCCTGGTGACCAAGGATTTCAAGGGCTGAGCGGGCTTACCCCTTCGCGTCTTGCAGCACCATCTCTGCCCCGCGCCAGCCAATCATCATGGCGGCGGCATTGAGGTTTCCTGAAAGTATGCTGGGGAAGGCGCTGGCATCAATCACCCGCAGGCCGTCAACACCATGCACGCGCAACCGCGCATCCACGACACCTTCCGCCGCCGAAGGCGCCATGCGCGCCGTGCAGCAAGGGTGATAGACCGTGCCGCTGCGCTTGCGGAAATCAGTGATGATGTCCTCATCACTTTGCACCGCCGGGCCGGGGCGCAGCTCTTCGGCGATCAGTGATTTCAGCGGCTCCTGCGCGGCGATCTTGCGCAGGAACTTCACCGCGCCCAGCATTTCCTCAACGTCATGCGCGGTGGAATAGGCATTGGCGGTGATGCGCGGATGCACCAGCGGGTCTGGCGATTTCGCCATGATCTCACCCACCGAAGTGGGGCGGCAATTGGAAAGGCCCAGCGACATGCCGGAGAACGGGTCTGGCGACAGGATCGGCCTTTCGCCCGGCTTGGGCAGCAGCGTTGAGAAGGCCTGATAGTAAAGCTGCATGTTGGGGCGGGTGCGGGCAGGGTCTGTCTTGAAGAAGCCGCCGCCCTGGTTGATGCTGATCGCCAGCGGGCCGGTGCGGAACACGAGATATTGCAGGCCCACGCGCAGCTTGCCCCACCATGGGCGCAGCACGTCATTCAATGTCGGCACGGTGAGGCGGTAGGTATAGTTGATGCCCTGATGGTCCTTGAGGTTGCGGCCCACATTGCGGTTGGCCACCAGCGCGCTGAGGCCCAGCCCTTGCAATTGCGCGCCATCGCCAATGCCGGAAAGCTGCAACAGCTGCGGCGAATTCACCGCGCCGCCGGAAAGGATCACCTCGCGCGCCGCCTTGGCACTTTGCCTGACACCGCCGCGCACATATTCAACGCCCACCGCGCGCTTGCCCTCAAACAGAACACGCGTCACTTGCGCCTTGCTGATGAGCTTGAGGTTGGGCCGCCGCAGCGCCGGCCTCAAAAAGGCCCGCGCCGCAGAATTGCGGCGGCCACCCTTGGTGGTGAGCTGGAAATGACCAACGCCTTCCTGGCTGGCGCCGTTGAAATCGGCGTTGCGCGGCAGGCCGGCGGCCACGGTAGCTTCCTCGAAGGGGCCGCAGGTCCAATGCCTGCTCTTGTCGTTCTTGGAGATGAACAGCGGGCCGCCCGTGCCGCGCCAATTGTTGGCCCCGGCCTCATTGTCTTCCATGGCCTTGTAGGCGGGAAGCACATCATCCCAGCCCCAGCCCGTGTTTCCGGCCGCCTTCCAATCCTCAAAATCGGAGGCATCGCCGCGCACGTAAACCATGGCGTTGATCGAGGACGAACCGCCTAACACCTTGCCGCGCGGCCAGAAATCGGCCGAACCGAGGAAGCCGGGGTCTGGTTCCGCCCGGTACATCCAGTTGACTGCGGGGTCATAAAACGTCTTGCCATAGCCAAGCGGCATGTGGATGTAGAAGCGCATGTCGCTGCCGCCCGCTTCAATCAGCAGAACCTTGTGGTGGCCGTCTGCCGTCAACTTGTCAGCCAGCACACAGCCGGCCGAGCCAGCACCCACGATGATGAAATCAAAATTCCCGTCCATGGCCTGACTTGGCCCCTTTGGCCCTGCTTTGGCAAGTTGCCAGGGCCGTGAATATTTCTATCCAGCCCGCAAGTTTTGCATGGGGCTGGCCCGCTATGCGCGGCCCGGCAGTTCCGCTAGGATTTGCCCATAGGGAGCAATCATGAAAATCACCGATCTCAAGATCTTCATCGTCGGCGTGCCGCCGCGCCAGTGGGGCGGGCGCTATTTCACCTTTGTGAAGCTGACCACCAGCAACGGCATTCACGGCTATGGCGAATGCTATGGCGCCACCTTCGGCGCCAAGGCCATGACCGCGATGATCGACGACACCTTCAAGCGCTATGTGCTGGGCATGAACCCCTTCGAGATCGAGGCGATGTGGCGCAAGGCCTATTCCTCGGGCTACACCCAGCGCCCGGACGCCTCGCTGCAGGGCGTGATGTCCGGCCTTGAAATCGCGCTGTGGGACATCATCGGCAAGGCCACGGGCCGCCCGGTCTATGACCTGTTGGGCGGGCGGGTGCATGAGAAGCTGCGCTCCTACACCTATATCTACCCCGACTACAGCAAGGGCCAGGACGACTCGATCTTCTGGAACGCCGAACAATCGGCCGAGCGCGCCGCCCATTATGCCAGGCTTGGTTTCACCGGCATCAAGTTTGACCCGGCGGCACCTTACTCGGCCTTTGATCCGCGCCAGCCCTCGCTGGAATCGATGGAGCTGTGCCGCAAGTTCTGCAAGCTGATCCGCGAGGCGGTGGGCACCAAGGCAGACCTGCTGTTCGGCACCCATGGCCAGTTCACCACGGCGGGCGCCATCCGTTTTGCCAACCAGGTGCTGGAGCCTTTCAACCCCCTGTGGTTCGAAGAGCCGACACCGCCGGAGAAGCCCGAGGAAATGGCCCTTGTGGCGCGCGGCACCTCGGTGCCCATCGCCACGGGCGAGCGCCTCACCACCAAATATGAGTTTGCCCGCGTGCTCGAATGCCGCGCCGCCTCGATCTTGCAGATGGCGCTGGGCCGGGTGGGCGGCATCATGGAGGCCAAGAAGATCGCCGGCATGGCCGAGGCCTATTATGCCCAGATCGCCCCGCATCTCTATGCCGGGCCGGTGGAAGCGGCGGCCAACATCCATTACGCCGCATCGCTGCCCAATTTCCTCATCCTTGAATCGATCGAGACTTTCGGCGGCTTCCATGCCCAGCTGCTCAAGAAGCCGCTGCGCTGGGAGGAGGGCTATGTCATTCCGCCGAGCGAGCCCGGCCTTGGCATCGAACTGAACGAGGAAGTGGCGCTGGCCAACGTCTATCAGGGCGACAGGCTGCACCTTGAAATGACCAACCGCCCCTTGCGCAAGGAAGAATAGATCATGCGTTACGGTTATATCGGCCTTGGCAACCTGGGCGGCCACCTGGCCATGAGCCTCATCCGCAATGGCTTTGACGTGGTGGTCTATGACCTCGACCCCGCGCTGGCCGAGCGCCACATCAAGGCCGGCGCCAAATGGGCGGCCACGCCCAGGGAGCTGGCGGCCCAGGTGGACCATGTGTTCACCTGCCTGCCATCGCCTGCCATTTCCGAAAAGGTGCTGGTGCAAATCCTTGAGGGGCTGAAGGTGGGCGGCACCTGGATCGAGAACTCCACCAATGGCCGCGATGAGATGAAGCGGCTGGCGGCCATGGCCGAGGCGCGCGGCATCCGCACGCTTGAAAGCCCGGTGACGGGTGGCGTGCATCTGGCGGCGCGAGGCGAGATCACCGTTCTGGTGGGCGGCGACAAGGATTTGTTCGAGCGCCACGAAAAGGCCCTGCGCGCCATTGGCAACCGGATTTTCCACATGGGGCCGCTGGGCTCGGCCGCGGTGATCAAGGTGATCACCAACATGCTGGCCTTCATTCATCTTGTGGCCGATGCCGAGGCCCTGATGCTGGCCAAGCGCGGCGGGCTGGATTTGGGCCAGGCCTGGCGGGCGATCACCGCCTCATCCGGCTCCAGCTTCGTGCATGAGACCGAGGGCCAGCTGATCCTCAACGGCAGCTATGACATCGCCTTCACGATGGATCTCGCGCTGAAGGACCTGGGCTTCGCCATGAACTTCGGCAAGGAATTCGGCGTGCCGCTGGATCTGGCCTCGATGACCAACCAGACCTTCATGAAGGGCAAGGCGGTTTATGGCGGGCAGGCGCAATCCACCCAGATTGCCAAGCTGCTGGAAGACGCGCTGGGCACCGACCTGCGCGCCGAAGGTTTCCCCGCCCGGCTCACTTGAACGGAAAATAACCATTGGTTCATCTTGCGTTCAGCTTCCCTGGGCTAGAACCTGTCTCAAGTTCACCGCATGGCTTTTCAAGGAGACGAACATGAACCGCACTTTCAAGATTTCCCTCGCTGGCTTGCTGGCCCTCGGCACGCTGGCCGCCACCGCTGATTCCAGCTTTGCCGCCAGCCGCCGCGCCTATTGCCGCGCCCAGGCTGCCCATGCTGCCCGCCATGTGGGCGGCGACCAGGTGGTGACTGGCCTGGCCCTCGGCGCTGCCACCGGCGGTGTCATCGGCGCCATCACCGGCCACGGCGCCGGCAGCAACATTGCCACCGGCCTTGCCATTGGCGGCGTGGGCGGCACCATGGCTGGCGCTGTCGCCGGCTCTGAAAAGAAGCGCCAGGTTTATTGGGAAGTTTATCACCAGTGCATGGGTGATTATTGATTTACTAGGAATTAAGCCGAAACGGCTTCAATGCTTCAGCCCGGCCCCTCGCCGGGCTGAAGGTGTTTTATGGACTGGCTGACCAATCTCGTCTCGCTGCTGCTGTTCCCGCTTTATTACCTGACGCAGCCGGACTCGCAGTATTACTGGCCCACCTATGTGGCCTCGGGCGTTGCGGCCGTTGTGCTTTACATGGTGGTGCGCCGCCGCTGGCACCTTTCTTTCCATGCCATCAAGGAACTGCTGCTGCCCACCAAGCTCTTGGAGCACAAATCCTCGAAGCTGGATGCCAAGATGTTTTTTGCCGGGCTCTATTATCTCGCGCTGCAGGTTCTGCTGGTGGGCGGCACCACCGTGCTCACCGTATCCGGAACCGTGGCCGCGATGACCCGCCTGTTTGGGCCAGGGCCAGCCCCCATCGGACCAAGCTGGATTGTCACCGGCCTCACCATGTTCCTCGTCTTCATGGCGGTGGAGTTCGGCTATTGGCTGGCGCATTTCGCCATGCACAAGGTTCCAGCCCTGTGGGAGTTCCACAAGGTGCACCATTCTGCTGAGGTTCTCACCCCGCTCACCGAATGGCGCCAGCATCCGGTGGAGCTTGCGCTGTTTCCCATCCTGATGAGTGGTGCCGCCTGCCTTGTGCAGGGGCCCATGGTCTGGGCCTTTGGCGCCAGCGCGCAGGTGATTGACCCGATGAAGGCCAACCTGCTTTCCATGGCCTTCTGGTATTCGATCCTGCATCTGCGCCACTCACAGCTTCCCATCACCGCCACAGGCTGGCTGGGCCGCATCATCCAGACGCCCGCCCACCACCAGGCGCATCATTCAACCGACCAGCGCCACTATGACACCAACATGGGTTATTGCCTGGCCTTCTGGGATTGGGTGTTCGGCACGCTTTATGTGCCCAGGAAGGGCGAAACCTTCGCCTTCGGCCTTGGCCATGAGGATAGCGCGCTCGAAACCGTGTGGGGCAGCATCCTGGCACCCATTGGCCGTTTCGCGGTGATTGTGCTCAAGGGGCTGGGCATCGAATTGAAGCCCGCGGGCAAGAGCAGGGAAGTCTAGCTCTTCCCCTCGGTGAAGGCGATCTTCAGCGCGAACAGCGCAAACACGCCCGCAAAGGTGAAATCAATGCCGCGCAGCACGCGTGGGCGCGCCTTGAGCCAGCTCACCAGCCGCTCGGCGATCAGCACCGTGACGACCGACAGCGGAATGTTCAGCGCCACAAAGTAAAGCCCGAAGAACAGCAGTTTCTGGCGGATGAACGGGTCACCTGCCGTGATGAACTGCGGCAGGAAGGTGATGAAGAAGATCACCACCTTGGGGTTCGTCAAATTCACCATCACGCCCATCGTAAAGCTGCGCCACAGGCTGGAGGCGCCGCGCTTGTTCATCGCCACATTGAGCGACGAGCCATGGCGGATTGCATCCACCGCCAGCCAGAGGAGATAGCCCGCCCCGGCAATCTTCAGGATGAGAAAGCCGGTCTGCGAGGCGGCCACCAAAGCGGAAATGCCAAAGGCCGCCAGCAGCGTGTGCACGATGCAGCCGACGTTTGAGCCCACCGCAGAGGCAATCCCCGGCGCGCGGCCCGAGGCGATGGTGCGCGAGAGAAACAGGCTCATGTCCGGCCCCGGCGTCAGGAACAGCAGCAGCGAGGCGGCGGTGTAGGCGAGGAAGACAGGCAGCGAGGGCAGGAAATTCATGAGGCTTGCTTTGCGAGGGTTGAGCGGCTAATCCCGCGCGGAATGCGGGATTAGCTCAGTTGGTAGAGCGCTTCGTTTACACCGAAGATGTCGGGAGTTCGAGTCTCTCATCCCGCACCAGAATTTGACCTCGCGGGCCATGCCCTGGCAGGCCAAAACATCTCCGGAACAGCGATCGAAGTCTGCTGCTGCGAAATTGCGCGATTGCGATTCGGCCAACCATACTGATCATGGTGGGAGGTGGTTCCCATTTGTGCGGACGAGGTGGCACATGGGGGAAAACTCAAAGCCGTTTTCACCTTCCCTATTCCTCTCATGGCGGACCCCTGAGAGTTTTCGGTGGCCCCATATTGACTGCAATGTGTGGCTATGGTTGCCTTTCACCTGCAACTTAGGGGCCATTTGAAAAGGACCATGAAAATGTGGAAGAAACGAATTGGTGGTTGTTTCGGTGAAAAGGATAAGCTCTTTGCTCGACATCCTTCAGACGCCCAAAATGCCTTTGATCTCTTGGCTGATCTCAGAGAGGAGAACGTCTCTTGGAAGGAAGTGAGGGCTGAAATCAAAAAATACTTAGAGGAGTGGAAGGTGGGTGACAAGCAAACTAAGGAAGAGTTGAAGAAAGTGAAAGAAAAGTACAAGCCTTGGCTTTAGTGCCCACGGAGACGCAGCGTGCCAGTACCTATTGGCTTCCACTTTACCGACGCAAACATCTTCAAACCTACTCCGGGCGTTCACCCAACACCTGTGCAGGTCAAAAGTGTATCTTTGAGCTGCCCGCATTGTAGGCATAAAGGTGTCTTTTATGCACCGCAACAACAAGGGCTTGGTTTCTATCGTGAACTTAAACATGACAACGGGGCCACGAATGCCAGCACGAGCGCAGTTGGCTTGTTTGTGTGCCCGAATGAAAGTTGCCATGCTGTGGTTATGATACTCCAAAACCAGCATGAGGGTATATCAGCCCTTCCATCTCCGACGATTGATTTCAATTCTGATAATCTTCCCACCCAACTCCTCGCCACCCTGCAAGAAGCGATCAAAAGTCACGCGGCGGGCTGTCATCGCGCGGCGGCTATAATGGTCCGGCGATTGCTCGAACAAATTTGCGCACTAAATGACGCAGACGGCGCAAACCTTCACCAAAAACTGGCGGCCCTCAAGAAAAAAATTGTTCTGCCAGAGGATTTTTTTGATGCAATGATGGAGCTTAAGATAGTCGGCAATGACGCTGCTCA
>JAGWTZ010000089.1 GCA_028868695.1 Alphaproteobacteria bacterium
AAGGCGCGGGTGGCGCTGCTCGATGCCGACAAGCTGAACCTGCGCCTCACCGCGGTGATCGCCATCAAGACCGCGCAGCATGACCCGGACTGGCTGCAAAAATTCGCCGCCGCAGTGCGCGACCTGCCGGAGATCATAGCTGTTTACCGCACCACGGGCGACACGGATTACATCATGCACGCCGTGGTGCCCGATGTGGCGGGCTATGACAGGCTGTACAAGCGCCTCATCGCCCGCATTCCGCTGTCGGATGTCTCTTCAAGCTTCGTGATGGAGAAGATCAAGGAAACCACGGCGCTTCCGCTGGCTGAGGTGGGGCGCTAGCGCTTCGGCGGCCAGTCCTTGGTGTCATGGTCCGGGTGCTGGCGGTTGGTGGCGGCAAAGCCGGGCAGGCGCGCCGCATAGGCGGTGACACCCTCCGCCCCCTCGCCTGAATCATAGGCTGGGATCTTGGTGATCTCGTTGAACCACGGCTCGCGCGATTCCAGCCCGTACTGGTTTTCCGGCATGAAGGCGCTGTGCTCATCCAGCGAGCCGATGGAAACGGAGATGCGGTCTTCCGTCAGGTCATCAAAGGTGAGCGGTGTGCCACATGCCTTGCAGAAGCCGCGCTGCACATCCGCCGAGGAATGAAAATTGCTCATCTCGCCACGCGTGACGCGGAACTTGGCGCGCGGCAGGCCCACCAGCGGCGCAAAGAAACTGCCAAACGCCTTCTGGCACATGCGGCAATGGCAGATATGCGCGCCGGTGGGCCTTTCCAGCAATTCATAGCGCACCGCGCCGCATTGGCAGCCGCCGGACCATGTCTTGCTCATGCCAGAACTCCATTTTCCTTCAGGGTGCTGAGCTGACCTTCATCAAGGCCAAGCACCTGCTGCAACACGCCGCTTGTGTCCTGCCCGAGCAGGGGCGAGGGCTCCGGCTTCTTGTGGCCAGACTGTGAAAACACGATGGGGTTGGCCACGGTGGGCACGCTGCGGCCATCGGGCCCCATTGCTTCCTGCAGCAGACCACGCGCCTTCACCTGTTCATTGGCGAACACCTGGTCCAGCGTGTTGATCGGCCCGCAAGGCACGGCAGCGGCCTCGAACTGGAACACCCACTCCGCCGTGCCGCGCAGCTTGAGAAAAGGGCGGAGCAGGGGGATGAGCTCTTCGCGGTTTTCCACGCGGCCGCGGTTGGTGGTGAAGCGCGGGTCTTCGCCCAGGTGATGCGCGCCGATGATGCGGCAGAACTCCGCGAACTGCCGGTCGTTGCCCACCGCCATGATGATGTGGCCATCCTTTGTCTCAAAGGTTTGATAGGGCACGATGTTGGGATGGGCGTTGCCCAGCCGCTTGGGCACGCGGCCCGAGACAAGATAGTTCATGGCCTGGTTGGCCAGCACGGAGACCTGGCAATCCAGCAGCGATATGTCGATGTGCTGGCCCTTGCCCGTGCTGGCGCGGGCAATCAGCGCCGCCTCAATGCCAATCACCGCATGCAGGCCGGCGAAAATGTCGGAGAAGGCCACGCCCATCTTCATCGGCTCGCCGTCCGGCTCTCCCGTCACCGACATGACGCCCGCCATGCCCTGGATCATGAAGTCATAGCCGGCGCGGTTGGCATAGGGGCCATCCTGCCCGAAGCCGGTGATCGAGCAATAGATCAGGCGCGGGTTCAGCTTGGAAAGTGTCTCGTAATCCAGCCCGTATTTCTTCAGGCCGCCCACCTTGAAGTTCTCAACCAGAATATCTGATTTCGCGGCCAAGGCCTTGATAAGACTCGCACCTTCTGGCTTCGCCATGTCAATGCAAACCGATTTCTTGCCGCGGTTGGCGGCGTTGAAATAGGCGGCGTCCCCCTCGCTTCCATCAGCCTTCTTCACGAAGGGCGGGCCCCAGCCGCGTGTGTCATCGCCTTCGCCGGGCTTTTCGATCTTGATCACCTCAGCGCCGAAGTCCGACAGCATCTGCGTGGCCCAGGGGCCGGCAAGAACGCGCGTGAGATCGAGCACGCGCAGGCCAGAGAGGGCAGGGCTCATGCGGATTGTTCCTTTTGGGTGTCGCGCAGGCGTGAGGAGCGCAGCAGGCCGGCGTCATCGACGATGGGATAGCCCGCCGCCACCACATGCGAATTCACGCGGTGCAGATCACGGATGATGTCGATGAACAGCGCGCTCTGCCGCAGCGCCGTGGCCTTGTTGGAAAGCGAGGCGGAGAAGTGCTGCTGCATCACCTTGTTTTCAAGCTGGCGGAACTCGTCCTTCTGGCCAATCAAATGCTGGGCACCCGCCACGTCACGGGAGGCCAAAACCGCCGCCGCACCCTTGATGTTGTTCTGGATGATTTGCGAAAGCTCGGCCAGCGCCGCCTGCTCCTCGGGGCTGAATTCCAGCCCCTCGCGGATCTTGGCGGTGATCCTGTCCTTGAGGTTGAGCTGGATGATGTCGCCCGCATGCTCAAGGTTGGAGGCATAGAGCGTCACTTCCAGCGCGCGCCGCGAATCCTCGGCCGAAAGCTGGCCTTGCGAGACGTCATTCACATAGGCCTGGATGGCCAGCTGGAAGGCATTGAGCCGCGTGTCCTGCCCCTCCAGCTGCTTGAGCATTTCCATGCTGGAATGCGCCATGGCCTTGAGTGCTGTTGCAAACATGCGTTCGAGAATCTCGCCCATGCGCGCCAGTTCGATATTGGCATTGGCCAGCGCCAGCGGCGGCGAGGGAATGACGGTGGGGTCAAGATAGCGCGGGCGGCGCAGCGGGTCTTCCGGCGCGGTTGAATCCGGCGCGAGGCGCTTGACGATCCAGGCCACCACATCGACGAGCGGCAGGTAAATGATGGCCACCGCCACATTGAAGGCCACATGCAGCCCCAGCGCCCACACCAGCGCGTTGGTTGGCGCTTCCGGCAGCAGGGCCAGAAGGTGCTGCGGGAAGACCAGCAGCAGAACCGCCAGCGAAGCCCGCGCCAGCAGATTGGCCAGCGGCAGGCGCCGCGCTTCCGGCGGCAGGCCCAGCGAGGTGACGAAGGCCGGCAACCCGCCGCCGAAATTGATGCCCAACAGGAAAGGCAGCGCGCCGGGCAGGTTGAGGCTGCCATTGGCCATCAGCGAGGTGATCAGCAGGATGGCCGCCAGCGTGGAATGAAAGCCCCAGGACATTGCCGCACCGATAAGGAAGGCCAGAACCGGCGCCTGGCCCACGGCGGTGAGCACCTGGTGAAACAGGCTTTCCGAGCCGAGCGGCGTGGTGGCATGGGAAATGAGTTGCAGCGACAACAGCATCAGCCCCAGCCCGATGAGCACGCGGCCCGCATTGTGCGGCTTCAGCTCTTCCGAAGATTGGAAGATGATGTAACCAAGGAACAGAAAGGCCGGAGACGTCCACAGCGCCACATTCGAGCCCGAGGCCACCACCGCGGCAATTGCTGATGAGCCGGCATCTGCCCCCAGCAGCACGGAAAGGCCAAGTCCGGCGGGCAGCGCGCCAGTGCTTGCGATGCTGGTGACGATCAGCGCCGTGGCCGTGCCGCTGCCAAGAACCAACGTGGCGGCAAGGCCAGCCGCGAAGGCCGAGAAGCGGTTGCCCAGCCGGTATTCGATGAAATATTTGAGCTGCTCTTCCCACACCCGCAGGATGCCAGTGCGCACCATGCGCACGCCCCACAGCAACAGCGCCACCCCGCCCAAGAGGTTAAGGATGATCAATGTTGAGGGGTTCAGCGCCGATGGATTCATGGGCGCGAAACTGTCAGCAATTTAGGGCCAAGGCAAGGACCAGGTTTTGACATTGGTGTAGAACTTCATCGCTTCCGCAACGCCTTCCTTGATGCCATTGCCCGAATCCTTGATGCCGCCGAAGGGCGACATCTCGATGCGGTAGCCCGGCACTTCCCAGATGTTCACCGTGCCCACATTCAGGCCTTCAATATATTTGGTGATGCGCGACAGGTTGTTGGAGCACACGCCGGAGGACAAGCCAAAGGCGGTGGAGTTGGAGAGCTTGATGAGCTCTTCATCATCTGCGGGTGCGCGGATGATGGGGATGACCGGGCCGAAGGTTTCCTCGAACACCAGCTCGGAACGCGGGTTCACATGGTCGATGGTGATGGGCGGCAGAACGGCGCCCTTCCGCTCCGGGTGATAGAGGATCTTGCCACCCTCTTGCGCGGCCACCAGCACCCGCTTTTCAAACATCTCGGCCGTGGCGGCATTGACCACGCAGCCCAGATCGGTGTCCGGGTTTTCCGGGTCGCCAAACTTGATCTTTTTGGCCTTGGCGAGAACCTTCTCAACAAAGGCGTCCGCCACCTTGGGCTGCACGAGGATGCGTTTCACCGCCGTGCAGCGCTGGCCGGAATTCTTGGTGGCCCCCGCAACCGCAAGCTCGGCCGCCTTGTCGAGATCAGAGTCTGAGAGATCATCAAGCACGATCAGCGGGTCATTGCCGCCAAGCTCCAAGGCAGCGCGCTTGTAGCCCGCCTTGGCGGCGATGATCTTGCCCACGCGCACGCCGCCCGTGAAGGTGATGACGCTGATGTTCTCATTCGTCACCATTTCATCGCCAATGTCGGCAGGCAGGCCCGTCACCACCTGGAACATTTCCGGCGGCAGGCCCGCTTCATAGAGAATGTCGGCCAGCTTGATGGCGGTGAGGGGTGTGAGATCGGTGGGCTTGCACACTACGCAATTGTTGGTGGCGATGGCGGGCGCGATCTTGTGGCTCACCATGTTCAGCGGGTGGTTGAAGGGCGTGATCGCGCTGATCACGCCCACTGGCTCACGCTTGGTGAAAATCTTGCGCGCCTTGCCTTGCGGTGTGAGATCGCAGGAGAAAATCTGCCCGTCATCATTGATGGCAAGCTGGCCCGCCAAAGAATAAACGTCATAGGCGCGGCCGCATTCATAGAGCGAGTCTTTCAGCGACAGCCCAAGCTCCAGCGTGATCAGCCTGGCCAGATCCGGCGTGTATTTCCTGATCAGCTCCGCCGTGCGGAACAGGATCTGCTGGCGTTCATAGCGCGTGAGCTTCGGCTTGAAGGCGGCCGCGATTTCAAAGGCCTTGGCGGCGTGAGAGGCGTTGCCCGCAGGCACCGTGCCGATCACCTCGCCGGTGTAGGGGTAGCGCACTTCAAAACTCTTCTCGGCGGAAACCT